>JAYVOT010000743.1:0-4601 GCA_043757795.1 Chthonomonadaceae bacterium
TCGGGAGACCGGGTAAAATCCCCGGCTAGGTTTCTAAAATAGGATGCTTTCCAATTCACTTCAACAGGACTTGAATCCTGCGTGAATCTTCAAGTTTGCAAGTATTTCTCTTAAGACTTTTCAAACTTGAGAAACAGAGCGCAACAAAACAGCCGACTCTTGCGCCCTGATCCCAAGTTTTTATATTGTCCCCTCAAATCGAGGAGATTGGCTTATCGAGTAATCAAGATCGGAGTGACCTTGCGCGTGACGTATCCCGCGCTGTCTTTCGCTCTGATCTCAACGGTGTAGCTGCTCGCAGGAACGAGCGCGCCCTTGTCGTCTCGCAGGTCCCAGACTGACTGAGAAGAACCTGCTGCACGGGATCGCCCCGTTTCGACGCTTCGGACTCTTCGTCCATTCTGATTGATGGACACTTCTACGGTGGCGTCTGCGCTCAGGCTGAAGTGAATGTCAGCCGAAGTCGCGGCGCGTCCGTCCGTAGAGCCGTTCACCCTTGCGACGACGTCGTTGAGTTCGAGTTTAGGTCGGGTCGCTCGTTTCACTTCGATAGTGAAGTGTCGAGTGATCGTTCCAGTCGATCTTGTCGCAGGAATGACGTATCCGCTGTGCGTCCGCAGGTTCATGGAAGTCTGAGCGTCCACATCCGTAAGAATGATGTCATTCTTGCCGGGTACGGTTGCCAGGTTCGGCCATGAGAGCGTGACGGGTTCGCCATCCACATTGGAGTTGACTGTGAAGTCCCACTTGTGCAGGTTTCCTGCAGTTGATCGGACATCCACGCTGTATTTCCCTGCTCTGCTCGCCCACTCAGGGTGGTCGAAGGTCAGATTGACGCTCTGCGGAGAGACGATAGGCGGCGATTCCAGTTTATAGGTATCGTATCCGTTCGTCGCTGCGCTGTTCACGCCAAGAATGCCGGGCGCTGATCTCGAGGTTCCCGCTTCAGCGTTCAGTTGCAGTTTCCAACCGCCTCCGTTGGCGTTTCCTTCAAGAACGGTTCGCATTTGAGATGCGGCTCGTCCCTGTGCGGATGCCGGATCCACGATCAATGTCACGGGTCTGAAGGCTCTGATCCAGTAGCCTCTATAGGCGTCAAGAGTGAAGACAACTGCGTAGTTTCCATTCTCGAATGTCCAGAGCGCAGACCCTATAGCGGGATTAGCTCCCGATTGAGCCACTTGGACATCCTTTTGCGATCCGTCCGCCTCCTGAATTTTGAGGGTCAGGAAGTTGATTGAGAGCGTGAAAGGGTCTCCAATAAGGTTCCAACCGGTCTTCAACGAAATTGGGAACGGTTTATACGATCCATCGACGTTTTTGGGCGCATCCGCTCCCGGGTTCGTCAAGTTCAGGGTTGCAGCCGGATTTGAGTCCGACATGAAGTACCCTTTGCCCAGATGGAACGTATCCGCGGGCGGCGTCGGATAGTAGATATATCTCGACGAGTCCGTATCCCATGAGATGAAGTTGAACGCTTTGCTCGCACGATCCGCTGCGGAAATTCCGAAGAGGTCGCCGACATTGCCGTTGCTCACGCCTGAGTATTCTTGCGGCGCAGACACGAGAGTCAACTGCGTCGAGAAGGCGTGAAGCGGATCGAGAACGAAGTTCACTCCCTGCACTTCCGGTCCAGGCGGCGTCGAATTGACAGGGCCGACTGTCTGCACGCCGGTTTTGGCTGTGAAGCCCGCCCTGCTTGCAGAGACCTTCACTTTCGCGCCGGCAGGCAAGCTGCTGAAGCGATAGTTGTAAGTGTAGCTTCCGACCGTAGTCACGGACCCAGTGGTCGTGGTCTGAATCGGAGCGTCGTTCAAGGTTGTGACCGTGACCGTCGCGCCGGAAACAGGCAACCCGCTCGTCGTCATGACGAGGCCGGAGAGAGAACCGGGCGGAACCGTTTTCAGTTTGATATTCGCATTCAGGGTGTCGGCATTCGAGGTGACGACGACGCTGAGGCCCGGGCTGTTCACTGCATATCCTGAAGCCGAAGCCGTCACGATGTAGGTTCCCGGATCCGCTCCCGTTATGGTGTAGGTTCCATCCGCTGCCGTCGTAGCCGGACTCGGGTTGGTCGTTCCGGTTCCTGTTGCGGTCACTGATGCGCCTGCGATCGGCAGACCCGTGTCGATGTCCGTAACCGTTCCCAGAATTCGCCCCGGCGCTTGCTTCAATTTGAAGTCAATTCCGAGCACGTCCGTAGCGTCCGTAACCACTACTATCGGCAAGGCTCCCGGTTCGACGCCGCCGTAGCTGGGCGGAATGCTTCCGCCGAAGCCGAGGCTTGCGATATTGCCGGGCGTATCGAGCGGAGTTCGCACGATATAGCTGTCTTGCGAGAGCAAGTTCTTGATGATGTAGTTTCCGCTCGCATCGGTGACTCCCGTGAAGATGTCTCCGCTCGCTTTGCTAGTGGCTACGACAATGACTCCCGGAACAGGGATCCCCGTTGCGGCGGTCGTCACCAATCCTCGGATGTTTCCGGGTTGGGCTTTCGTCAAGAACAGGTCAAGTCGCGACCTCCAACCTCCGTGGAAGAAGGTTGCCGTTCCATGCTGGGTAAGGAAGCCCGGCAGTACCGCATCGACCGCATAGAGGCCGTTCGCGTCCAGTCCGTTCAGAGTGTAAGAACCGTCAGCCTGCGTGTAGGCTGTCGCGGCCGTTCTCAAGTTGGCGGGAACGTTCGGATCTTGCGAGATCGCTCTAACGAACACCCTATTCAGGGGTGTTGCGCCGTTGACGTCTCTTATCGAGCCAATGATCCTTCCGGTCCGAAGGTAGTCCCCGACGTTGTGCAACATCTCCGTTCGTCGGTTCTTTAGGACCATCGTCGTTCCAGCCAGGTAGAACTCAGGGTTGATCGCTTCCCAACCGAACGGCGAGAAGACCACTTTCGACTTATAAGGAGCGTTCGCCGTATTCGTGTACCACATTACCGCGTCGCCGGTTCCGACTCCGCCGTAGATGCCGTCCACCCCTGCGACATCGGCTGCTTGTGCGGCAGTGAAAGTAACTCTGTCATTTGAGACCTGGTTCAGCGCTCCGTAGGAACGTGCCGGCGTGCGCGGAGGCGTTCTAGGAGACCAGATATAGAGCGTACTGGCGCTTGGCGGATCTTCTATGGCCGGCGGGTTGGGATAGTTGTGCCCTCCGATGATGGTGTAGAAGTAGTCCGTGGAGATCGGGTGAGTTCCATAACCTGCTGCCAGGTTGATGACCCAGTCGCCTGCCCAGTCCCCGGTAAAGTTGGCATGCAGGACAGTGGAAAGGAACGGGTTGACGTTTCCTGTTTGACCGAGGGACAGACCGAAAGCCAGGTCCTCGCCGCACATGAAGAGTCTTCCGCCGTTGTTCACGAACTTTGTCAGTCTCGTTTGCGTATCGGTTTCAACGATACTGCCGGGACCGACGAATAGATCGCCTGCGTAAGGAGCATGCCATATGACTGCTTTTTCCGCAACCGTCGTCTGCCTCGGAGTCGTGCTTCCCGCCAGAATGTCTGCGGGCTGAGTCTCGATATGCGCCCCATAGGACTGAAGAACCGCATCGGGAACAGGACCTCTTGCAAGAATTCTCCAGATGTCGTATCTGTCTGTGACAGCGATATCCGAACCGTCTTGAGTGGAAGCGTCCGTTGACCCGTAACCGAACTTGCCGAGAGCCGTCAACACGTTGACAACAGGGTAGATATTCGTGGCGTTTTGATATCTTGTAGGCTGAAGCGACGGATCAAGTTCCGTCATCCAGCTTTCAACTGGCACGCCGCTGTAGTTGGCGCTGAATGCGTCATAGGATGCGATATTGAAGCTATTCCCTGAACCGAAGTTCGTGGAGAAGAATCGCTGTCCGCATGCGTAGTCGTTGACATAGAGAAAACCGCCGGTCGTATTAAAGGGTTCCGTAGAGAGACCCCAGACGTTGTCGTAGATTTTCCAATTGACAGTTTCACTCGGGAAGAACGGGTCGATTGCCGTGTCTCGAACGATGATGTCCATATAGAAATCAGTCGGGAACGCTTGCGGCGTCGTCCAGATGTTCGTGTAGACTCCGTCTCCTGAAACTTCGCCTTCCGGCTCGTGACCGCCAAGCGATTTCGGCCCGTCATCATAGAGTTGCAACCAGAAAGGACCCTGGCTTTTGAACTGATCCGTTCCGCCTGACGTATTGTCCGGAAGGTTGGCGCCGCCTGTCAGGGCATTTTTGTCGTCAAAACCTGGAATGTACAGGTTCCAGCCGGGCCAGCCCTGCGGCAACCTGACTTGATTGCGGTATTGCGGAGGCACGGAGGTATTGTTGGTCGTCCCTGCGATCGATCTGAATGCATAGGTGGAAGGATTGATCGCCTGGCTGTCCATCTCATAAGGAACCTGCAGAATAAAGTTCGTATCGGCTGATGCAGCGCTCGGATAGTAGATCTTATGCTCCGTATTGTCAGCCGATTTAGGCGAACTGTTGGGAACCTTGAACTGCGCGAACACAGATCCGACACCGGACTCATAATCGACTACTCTCGTCTTGATTCGGATCGTATCGCCTGCATTGAACAGTCTCTGGCTGACGCTTGCGGTTGCGGGACTTCCGCCGTTGGCGTCATCGCGTCC
>JAYVOT010000744.1:0-4599 GCA_043757795.1 Chthonomonadaceae bacterium
GTCTTGAAGAGTGTCTGCCTCACGCAGAGGAGCGAGGCGTCATGCTTGCCCTGGAAAATCATCATGGAGTTGTGGCGGATGCTGAAGGAGTTATCGAAATACTGAACGCCGTCAAATCCGACTGGTTTGGAATGAAATGGGACAGCGGCAACTTCAACACGGCAGACCCCTATTCCGACCTGGCAAAAACAGCGAAATACGCTGTCACAACTCACATTAAGACGGAAGTCGCCCCAAATGGCAAAAAACAGCCCTCTGACCTGGCGAAAATCGTCAGTTTGTTGCGTAATGCGAACTATAGGGGTTATCTGATGTTGGAGTACGAGGGCGCGGAACCACCGCTTACTGCGATCCCGAAAGCAATCCTGGAACTTCAGAAGTTAGCCGGCTGAAGAGGGTTGAATTGGGTTGTCTGACCATTATGCCCATGATTCATGGATTTACATGATTCTCAATTGCGGGCCATGCTCTTATTTGTCTGAGTCAAGATGGCCATGATTACCGGATTAACATGATACTAATGCGGGAAAAATGCTATTGGTTCACAATCTTGTAAATCCCTTAATCACGGGCATCATGATTCATCCAATTCTTCGAATTCAGTTCCAAACCATACGGAGTCCGTTGATGCAAAATTGTTCCTTAATAAAAACCGCAGCAATCCTGTTTTCATTAGTCCTTTGCACGACGCTTAGCGCCCAACTTATTGGGCAAACTGCGCCGAAAGCAAAGTCTGCGCCCGCGAAAGTCGATTTCAAGCGGGAGGTGCAACCGCTTCTGAAGGCGCACTGTTTTCAATGCCACTCCGGGGATCAGCAGCAGGGCGGCTTGCGTCTGGATACGAAGCGTTTTGCGATGAAGGGCGGGATTAGCGGACTTTCGATTCTCCCGGGCAAGATCGCTCAAAGCCTTCTTTTGAAACGGATTGAAGGCAAAGGCGGGCTTTCCAGAATGCCGCTCGGGTTCACTCCCCTCTCAATGCCGGAAGCGCAGTTGATTACGACCTGGATTGATCAGGGAGCGTTGTGGGACGAAAATGCAAAAGAAGAGATTCACTGGGCGTACCTCAAACCTGTTCGCAAAACCCCTCCGTCAATCAAACTAAAAACCTGGGTCAAAAACCCGATTGACAACTTTGTTCTGGCAAAGTTGGAGTCAAACGGACTAAAACCCTCCCCGCCAACCTCAAAAGAGATACTCATTCGGCGCGTTACGCTTGACCTCACCGGTATTCCTCCGACGCCGCAAGAGACAGACGCCTTCCTTGCCGATAAAAGCATCGACGCCTATGAGAAAGTCGTCACCCTGTTGCTTGCTTCCCCGCATTACGGCGAGCGATGGGCGCGCCCCTGGCTCGACCTCGCTCGGTATGCCGACACGAACGGATATGAGAAGGACAGTCGGCGCTCGATTTGGCTCTACCGAGATTGGGTGATAGATGCCCTCAACAAAGACATGGGCTACGATCAATTTACAATTGAACAGATCGCGGGCGACCTGCTCCCGAACGCGACCCCAAGTCAAAAAATCGCAACCGGTTTTCATCGCAACACTATGACGAACGAAGAAGGCGGGGTCGATCAAGAGGAAGCGCGTTGGCTCACTCAGGTGGATCGCGTGGGAACGACCGGCTCAGTTTGGCTAGGTTCGACGCTAGGTTGCGCGCAGTGCCACGATCACAAATACGACCCCTTTTCGCAAAAAGATTTCTACAGAGTATTAGCTTTCTATGAACACACTGCCGAACCCGCTTTTCAGTCACTTCCGCCTGAACTTGAAGCGAGAAAAACCGCTCTTCAAACCGAGATTCACGAGATGGAAGAGAGGGCGAAAGTCATTCGACTGACCGAAGAGGGAGCTAAAGCGTTCTTCGGCAAGCTGGAGTCGCTGAAGAAGGAGCTTGCTGCCCTCGTCCCGAACTCGACTCTAGTGATGGCGGAGAAAACGGACAATTTGCCTCCTTCTACTTTCGTTCGCATCAAAGGAGCGTTTCTCAATCCTTCTGAAAAAGTGACTGCAGGGACGCCCGCCGTTCTCCCTCCGATGGCCGCTTCATCGCCTCAAAACAGATTGGGATTGGCGAATTGGCTGGTTGCCCCGGAGAATCCTCTGACTGCAAGAGTGGCTGTTAACCGGATGTGGGAACAGTGCTTCGGGCAGGGTATCGTAGAGACAAGCGAGGACTTTGGGACGCAAGGCAGAAAACCGACGCATCCCGAACTTTTGGACTGGCTTGCTACTGAGTTCGTCCGGCAAAACTGGAGTCAAAAAGCGATTCTCAAATTGATCGTCACTTCCGCCGCCTATCGCCAATCCTCGAAAGTATCGTCCGCGCTTTTAGAAAGCGACCCTTATAATAAGCTGATTTCTCGCGGTCCCCGGTTCAGGATGGAAGCGGAGATGTTGCGTGATTCCGCCCTTTCAATTGGCGGGTTGCTGAGTCTCAAAATGGGCGGAGTCAGCGTTTTTCCGCTCCAACCGGATGGGATTTGGAACGTTCCCTACAGCGGAGATCAGTGGATCACTAGCCCCGGCGAAGACAAATATCGTCGCGGAGTCTACACTTTTTGGCGTCGCAGCGCCCCCTACCCTGCTTTCGTGACCTTTGATGCGACGAGCCGGGAGTTTTGCACGATTCGCCGAATCAGGACGAATACTCCGCTTCAAGCGATGACGACTTTGAACGATCCCGCGTTTCTGGAAGCCGCGCGAGGGCTTGCGCTCCGAGTGCGAAAAGAAGGCGGTGCAGAACTTTCAGACCGAATTTCGTATGCTTTCCGATGCTGCGTCTCAAGAAAACCGACCCCGTTGGAAGCAAGTCGAATCGCTATGCTCCACCGGCAAGAGACGAAACGCTATCTCGAAGACGCGAACGCCGCGATCAAATTGATCGGGATGAAGCTTGATGCGGAACCGAAAATCATCGCAGACTACGCCGCGTGGGTGGTGCTTGCCAATGTGATGCTTAATCTCGACGAGACTTTGACGAAGGAGTAGAAGATGCCCGAACTTGAAAAGAGTCAATTCGAACGCGCTCAACAAGATCACTTGAAGTCCGTCACCCGCCGTCACCTCTTCAAACAGACCGGCTACGGCATCGGCTCGCTGGCGCTTGGGAGTCTGCTTGGCGACGCCCTACTCGCCGCTTCCGCTGAGGCGGATCAAAAACCTGGCGCGTCACACGCTTCGATTGATCCGCTTGCTGCGAAAACTCCGCACTTCAAAGCGAAGGCGAAGAACGTCATCTTTCTGTTTATGGCGGGCGCGCCCTCGCAGCTTGACCTTTTCGACCCGAAGCCGAAACTGATTCAATACAATGGGCAGGCTATCCCGGAGGATATTGTCAAGGGGGAGCGATTCGCCTTCATCAAGGGCGTTCCCAAATTATTGGGCTCGCCGCATCAATTCCGACCTCACGGCAAGTCGGGGCAAATTATTTCCGACCTGCTTCCGCACCTCGGCGGGATCGCGGACGAGGTCTCGATCATTCGATCCGTCTACACGGAACAGTTCAATCATGCGCCCGCTCAAATCTACTTGAACTCCGGGCATCAGATTCCCGGACGTCCGAGCATGGGTTCCTGGCTCACTTACGGCTTAGGAAGCGAAAATAAAAATCTGCCGGGTTTTGTCGTGCTCATGTCCGGGCAGAACGCGCCCGACGGCGGCAAAACATGTTGGGGGAGCGGTTTTCTCCCCACGATCTATCAAGGGGTGGAGTTTCGCTCGCAGGGCGACCCCGTGCTGTTCGTTTCGAACCCGGACGGCATGAGCCGCGACATACGGCGTGACTCTCTTGACGCTCTGAAAGACTTGAATCAGGGACACTTCGCCGAGGTTGGCGACCCTGAAATCGCGACTCGAATCGCCTCTTATGAACTTGCCTACCGGATGCAGACGAGCGTTCCTGAATTGATGGATATCTCGAAAGAGCCTCAAAACATTCAAGAGCGATACGGAACTGAGCCGGGAAAAATCTCTTTCGGCAACAACTGCCTGCTGGCAAGAAGGCTGGTTGAGCGGGGCGTTCGCTTCGTCCAACTCTACCATCGGGGTTGGGATCATCACGGTGAAGCTCAGTTCGATGACCTATTGACAGGACTCCCGCGGCTGTGTCAGGAGACGGACAGAGCGGCGGCGGCTCTGGTTTGGGACTTGAAACAGAGGGGTCTGCTGGATGAAACGCTGGTGGTCTGGGGCGGCGAGTTCGGCAGAACGCCGATGAATGAAGAGCGAGGCGGTTCGAAATTTTTAGGGCGCGATCATCACCCGAAAGCCTTCAGCATTTGGATGGCGGGCGGCGGAATCAAGCCGGGGACTTCGCTCGGCGCAACCGACGAATTAGGTTACAACGTGACCGAAGACCCCGTTCCCGTCCACGACCTTCATGCGACAATGCTCCATCTTATGGGCATGGATCACACGCGCCTCACTTACAAGTTTCAGGGCCGCAACTTCCGCCTCACCGATGTCTCCGGCAAGGTGGTCACAAAGCTGATCGCGTGATTTACGATGTGACGGCATACTAGCGAAGCAGGGCTAGCGCCCTATCAAAAATCGTGCCACAATGTCAATATGCATACCGGAAGCAACGCTATC
>JAYVOT010000745.1:0-4590 GCA_043757795.1 Chthonomonadaceae bacterium
TCAAGCGTATAAAGAATCGTCTCGATCGGGATTTCCATCTGAAGCACGATCATTGCGGAATCGAGCAGAACCTCCTTGCAACCCTCAATGCAATCGGGCGAGAGAGAGTAGTTCGATCCGGGACTGACGGCGATGTAGTTGCTTCCATGCGGATCGACCATGATGAAAGCGCTTCCGCAGGGCGTATTCATGTCGTAGTGAGCGTGAGAAATATCCAAGCCGTCCTCGATGAAATTGTTTCGCAACAAAGCGGCATAGTTGTCGTTGCCTAGCCCCGTTATGAATGAAACGTTCCCTCCGGCGCGAGCCGCCGCCACCGCCTGATTAGCCCCTTTCCCTCCAAAGGTCTGCATGAAGACGCCATCCGACACGGTCTCTCCCAATTGCGGCAGACGAGGCAAACTCACGATAAAATCGACATTGGAGCTTCCGACAACTGTGATTCTGTTAGTCATTCAGGGGACTTTCCTATGCAGTTGTATGTTGCAGATTTACGATAAAAAAGCAATATCATGAACTGAGACGGTATCCATGATCGGAAGGGTGCATCCTGCATCTCCTCACAATTCATGTTAAAGTAATTTTGAACAGGAATTTAGGCTCAATAACCGGAACGCTCATTCGTGGCGTTTCCGGAAACGACTCCCTTTCCCGCATCCGCCAGAAGCGCTTTCGTAGCGGAGACGCCGATTCTCGTACACCCGATTTCGATGCATTTCAAAACCATCTCCAGAGAGCGCACCCCGCCGGAGGCTTTGAGTCCGACTGCCGGATCGCAGTGGTCGCGCATCAGTCTGAGGTCGTGTTCGGTAGCTCCGACATAACCGTGTCCGCCATCCGTTCCTTTGACGAAACCGAAACCCGTCGATGTCTTCACGAAATCGACTTTCAATTCGGAGCATATCTCGCAAAGACGAATTTTGGCTCTGTCCGCCGTGACAAAGTCAGTCTCAAAAATTACCTTCAAGATGCCTCCGTTTTCGCGCACTGCCTCCAAAACCGCTCGAATGTCCTCCCGAACGTAGTCCCAGTCTTCGCTCAGTACTTTGCCGACATTTACGACCATGTCCATCTCTGTCGCCCCTTGCGCAAAAGCCGATCTCGACTCAGCCGATTTGATTGTTGAGAGATTCGAGCCGTGAGGAAACCCGATCACGGTGCAGACGGCGATCCGAGTTCCGGCTAACGCCTCCACCGCGAGCGGGACGGCATAAGGCTTGATGCAGACTGAGGCGAGAGGATAAGCGCGAACGGACTCCAAATCAGCTCGCATCGCCGCGTCAGTAAGCGTGGGCGCAAGTAGTGAATGGTCGAATGTCGAAGCGATGTCGTTGACTGACAACATTTTTTGACTCAAAAGAGTCTGAAGGCGATTCATAGGATTAGTTCCTTCCCGCACAGGATTGAGGGGTTGCAGTTCCAAAGAGGTTTCGACATCGCCTTACAGTTCTCCTTTTTTCACCGCTTCAGTGTCTTCCGGTTATGTGAAAGGGCAGAGAGTAGCGCAAGGGCGTTCATTTAACTGAATTGACAAGACAAAAGGTTTTCCCCGATTAGGAGGCGAAAATCTCCCGCGAACCTTACTCGAAGAGGGATTCCCTCGATGTGTGCGGAAATAGCGGCGTAGTAGAAATTGAACAGAGAAAATATCCTATGGACAAAATCAGGGTAGTGATAGCTGAAGATGAGCGGGGAACGCGAGACGCGCTTGCGCGACTGCTCGGTTTGGAAGACGATATTGAGGTAGTCGGGACGGCGCCGGATGGCGAGAATGCGCTACGTATGGTTAAAGAGCGAACGCCTGACGTGTTGCTGACAGACATAGCAATGCCGAAAATGAACGGAATAGAATTGACTCAACGCGTCAAATCGGAGGTTCCCAGCGTCGGAGTCTGCGTTCTAACCATTTATCACGACGACTCCAATGTTTTCCAGGCGATTAAGGCGGGCGCGACTGGCTATGTTCTAAAAGACAGCCCAATTGAGGAGACAGTTGCGGCGATACATGCCATCGCCAGAGGCGAGAGTCGCTTGCACCCCGGTATTGCGACAAGGGTTTTGCAGGAGTTTAGTCGAATCAGCGTTCAACGCGCGTTTCATGCCAAAGTCTTCGCTGAATTGACGGAACGCGAGGTGGAGGTGTTGAAAGAGGTTGCAACCGGCAAGCGAAATCGCGAGATTGCCGACGCTCTTTTCATCAGCGAGAAAACGGTCAAAAATCACATCAGCGCAATCCTGTTCAAACTGCAAGTCAACGACCGAACCGAAGCTGCGATGATGGCGGCAAGGCATGGGTTGGCTCAATAATCTTTCACCATTGCCGACAAAAAAACCTGATGTTTTTAAGTCAGGAAATTCCCTGAATTTTCATCCGCGTTTCGATTAACTTCTTGATGGCGGGCTTGAATGCGCTTATTTCTGAAAGCGAGGCGATATCATTGGATATAAAGTTCAATTTGACTCAAGAACAAGTCAGTTTCTTCGATTCTTTCGGCTATCTTCGTTTTAACGGAATGTTGGCGGACTGCATTGAGGAGATCGGTGAAGAGTTTGAAATGGTTTGGCGCGATCGCGGCGGAGGCCACGACGGGAAACCGCACAACGGCAAATCTCGTTCGTGCATCGTTCCATTCATAGATCAACGCGACCGCCTCTCCGCCCTGATCGACGATCCTCGAATCATCGGAATTGCAACAGCTCTGCTCGGTGCGAACTTCAACTACATGGGCAGCGACGGCAACTACTATGTCGGCGATACGGGGTGGCATTCAGACGGATGGCATCCGACTATCCGGCATATCAAAATCGCAATCTATCTTGACCCTCTTTCAAAAGAGACGGGATGCCTGCGCGTCATTCCGGGCAGTCACTTGATTGAGGACGTTTATGCGAAGAGTCTTCAAAAACATATCGGCAAAACCGAGGAATACTGGAACGTGACTGGAAAAGATTTGCCTGCCGTCTCTTTAGAGGTCGCTCCGGGAGATGTGTTGGTCTTCAATCACAACACAAAACACGCGGCCTTCGGCGGGAACGATCATCGCCGAATGTTCACTATCAACTTGTGTCAGCGCTATCCGGAGGGGCAAATTCCGGAGTTGCGCCAATATGTGGCAAGCGCGGCGCGTTTCTGGATAGAGGAAGCATATGGCCCAGCAATGATTCGCACCGCCTCGCCCGCCCGCATGGTTCATTTGGAACAAGTGATGGCGAACGACGACCACTTGCCCGAACTCGTACGTAAAGCGAAGGAGACTATGAGCGAACCCTCGAGAGGATAAGAGTGGAGGGAAAAGGGTAAGGAGAAAAGCGGAAAAAGAGTGTAGACTAAAGCTGGTTTTAGAATTCGTAGAGCGACTATTCCAAATGAAACCGAGGAGTTAATTATTTTGTCAGATACGCCGATTCGCGTCACTGTGTGGGGAGAGAACCTCCACGAACACTCTAATGAGGAAGTGAAAAAAGTCTATCCGAACGGGATGCACAACGTCATCGCCGCTGGAATCCGAGAGCTTCTTGGCGACAACGTGGTTGTGCAAACCGCTACGCTCGACCAACCTGAGCACGGATTGACGGACGCTGTCCTTGCCGAAACGGACGTACTCACCTGGTGGGGACACATGGGGCATCACCTTGTTGCCGATGAGGTTGTCGCTAAGGTTCAAAACCGGGTGTTGTCCGGAATGGGGCTTGTCGTTCTCCACTCAGGACACTGGTCGAAGATTTTTACAAAGCTTATGGGAACGACTTGCGCGCTAAGGTGGAGGGACGACGACAGCGAGACCGTCTGGACTGTCAACCCCGGACACCCTATCGCGCAGGGTGTTCCACCGGTTTTCAACATCCCGAAACAGGAGATGTACGGCGAGTTCTTCGATATTCCTCAGCCGGATGAGCTGGTATTCATCAGCAGCTTCACTGGCGGCGAAGTCTTCCGTAGCGGGTGTTGCTTCACTCGAGGACAGGGGCGCATATTCTACTTCAGTCCCGGACACGAGACTTATCCTGTCTACTATCAGGCGGAAATCAAACGCATCCTATCGAACGCCGTGAATTGGGTCAAACCGAATACGAATGCCCGGTATGCAACTTCGACTTGCGTTCAGTCTCCGTTGGGCTGGCACAGAGGCTAGAAGTTTGTCGGAGAGAAGTAAATTCCTCTTAGGATGTCGAATATACCCCTATGAGCCGTAAATTCAAAACGTAGATTAAGAGGTTGCTCTTTTGACCTCTGTGAGACTGGAACAATGCCTTCCAGCCAACCATCTCGCACGCTTTATCGTCGAGATTTCGAGATGGAAGTGAAACTCAAAAAGGAGATCTAGGAACTCTTCGCTCTCGCGGAACAAGCCGATCACAGCGTCATCCCCAAAGGACTATCGTTGCCTCTTGAACTGCTACTGCACAAACAACGTTTGCAAAAGTTAGCCGAAGCGAAAGCCGTGCTGCGAAGGACGCAAGCCCATCGGTGAAAATGGCTTACAAGCTCCGGACTAAGATAGGTCGCGCCATTTATGGTCTACGCAAAAGCACGGTGGAACCAGTCTTCGGTCAGATCAAAGCATTGATGGGTTTCCGTCAATTCTCTCT
>JAYVOT010000746.1:0-4585 GCA_043757795.1 Chthonomonadaceae bacterium
CCCTACCTTCGTTGAAACTGTTTACTACAGTAAAATTCGACGGGGAGTCCAACAGATGCTTGCTCATGTGCAGTGCAGTGCAGTCCAGTGCAGTATTGGGGATTGACGGCTCGCTTTTTCCGATAAGCCGGACCATATCATTCCACACGACCCGCAAAACTGCTCCGGGTGCGGCGCTTCTTTGAAAGATACGAAGAAAGCGGTTGTAGGACGCAGGCAAGAGTTTGACATCCCGCCTCCAGCGCTGATTTGCACCGAACATCAGACCACGATCTCACTCACTACGAAAGTCACCGCAAACGCGGCTGTGAGGCGATAAACGAGATCGACATTCTTCCGAATTTCACAGGCGTAGCCGTTCATGACCGGTGGAAGCCATACTCGAAGTATGAGGATGCTTTTCATGAGTACTGTTGCGCTCATCTTCTGCGAGATTTATGCCAGGTATTTGAAACGACCCGGCAAACTTGGCTCAACGCCTTTCCTCAGTTTTGACGATAGCTCAAAAGATGAAAGAGAGAGCGATCTCCGAGAACAAAACTTCTCTGGACAAGGGCGAACTGAATCGTATCAAACTCCTCTACCTGAAGATTGTCCGCTCCGGGTTGAAGCGCAACCCGCTTTCTGAGAGGACTGGTAAACGGGGTCGGATCAAGAGGAGCTTCGCTCTAAATATGTTGGAGTTCTTACAGGGAAACCTGAAAAACGTTCTCGGATTTGTGGTGGACTTCAAGATTCCCTTCGACAACAATCAAGCGGAACGTGATGTTCGCATGCTGAAGGTGAAACAGAAAGTTTCAGGTTGTTTCCGTAGCGAGGCGGGCGCAAAAGAGTATTGTCGAGTCAAAGGCTACCTCTCCATTTTGAGGAAACAGAAAATAAATATTTTCGACGGGTTAGTGTCCGTATTTCGGGGTAACCCGATTAGACCTTCCTACGCCACGAATCCCCCTACTTGAGCAGTTACAAAAATTCTTGCTTCCAGAATGTTGGGAGAAGCGCTTCCGTACGCAAAAGATTCAAATATTTCCTGGCAAAACTGATCGAATCGGCGTTTTCAGGAATACTTTCTCAGCCCCTTCAATGCCCGGCTCTCGCTCGTGACAATTCTCAACTACGCGGTACGTTCTCGTCGGCGTGAGGCGCAACTTAACTTGGCACGACGCGTAGTTGCGCTCAGTTTTGAGACTGCTTACTTCATTGTGACGACGGTCGCGCCATCGCCGCCTTCGCCATTATCTCCTGCTCGATAGGAGGAGACCGCAGGATGTCCGCTTAGAAAAGACCAGACTGCACTGCGCAACGCCCCCGTGCCTTTTCCATGTATAATTCGCACCTGATTGATTCCCCCTGCGCTCGCATCGTCCATGTATTTGTCAAGCAGGGGGTGCGCCTCTTCAACACGCATTCCGCGCAACATCAGTTCCGGAGAGATCATCGCAGCTTTCTGCATAGCGATCTCGCCGACCCCCGTGCTGACAGCCGCCTGCTTTGCGCGCGTTCGTTTCTCCGCCTCAGCCGCCTCGGAGCGTTTCAAGGGGCGCAACTGCTCCAACGGCAAAGTCACGCGCATCATCCCGACCTGGAGGGGAACCAGACCGTTTTTGGGGTTTTCCAGGAGTTCGCCGTCCAGATTGAGAGAGAGGACTCGCACTTTTTCCCCCGCCTTGTAGACATGTCCGGGATCAATGGGAGCAAGCTCCTCCGCAGGAAGTTCTCCCTTCTGAGCCAGTTCTTGATAAGTGTCATTGCGCAGAGTATTGAAACGTTGACGTACATTGGGACCTTTCATGATCCCCTTGTTCATTTTTTGAAGCTCTTTAAGCAAGTTTTCCGCTTTGTCGCTCGCTCGCCGAATGATCTCCTTCGCCTCTTCTTGCGCCTGCTGACGAACTGTTCGCTGTGCGTCGGCGATCTGTTGAACCCTCAGTTGGTACTCCTCTTGAAGGCGAAGAGCTTCTTCTTTCGCTCGAGTGGCTTCGCGCTCCGCGATCCCGGTCTTCTTGCGACTCTCCTCTATCTGCTGAAGCAGTTGTCCTGTCTCAATCTCCCGGTTGCTCAGGAAACCTCGCGCTTCGTCTACGATTTCGGCGCGAAGTCCCAACCGCGAGGCGATGTATAAGGCGTTTGAGGAGCCGGGAACTCCGAGGAGAATTCGGTAGGTAGGAGTGAGAGTCTCTTTATCGAACTCTACGCTCGCGTTTTCCACGTTCGCCCGCGCATAGGCGTATTCCTTCAGTTCTCCATAGTGCGTGGTGGCGATAACGCGGGCGTTGCGAAACTGAAAGTGGTCGAAGAGCGATTTCGCCAGGGCGGCTCCCTCCGCCGGGTCTGTTCCCGCCCCCACTTCGTCCATTAAAATCAGAGCGTTCGGGCGCATCGTCTCAACGATGCGAACAATATTTTTGAGATGTGCGGAGAAGGTGGAGAGCGACTGCTGAATGTCCTGCTCATCCCCGATGTCGGCGAAAATTTGGTCAAAAAGAGCGATTTCGGAGTCCGCTCCGGCGGGAATCTGCATCCCCGATAGCGTCATCAACGTCAAAAGTCCGACTGTTTTCAGCGTGACCGTTTTGCCGCCGGTGTTAGGACCGGTAATCAGCAGAGTCGTGAATCTTTCCCCCAACTCAACGTCTATGGGAGTGACTTTCCCGGGGAGAAAAGGATGTCTTGCGTTGTAGAGCTTCACGATTCCTTTTCGGTTCAGCTTCGGCTCGATCGCGTCCATCTCTTCAGCCAGAATCGCTTTCGCATGTATGACATCCAGATGCCCCAGAATCGAAACCATGCTCTGCATCTCGTCATAGTAGGAACCGACTAGCCCGGAGAGTTCGCTAAGAATCCGGGATATCTCCTGCTCCTCTTTAATGGCAAGCTGTTTGAGTTCATTGCCGAGGTCTACCGCTTGCGTCGGCTCTATGAAAACTGTCGCGCCGGAAGCGCTTGCATCGTGGACAAGTCCCCCGAAGGCCTTTGCGTATTCGTGTTTTACGGGGATGCAGTAGCGACCTTCCCGAACTGTCACCACGAACTCTTGAATGAAAGTCCGATATTTCTCGCTTGCAAGAATGCCCTGCAAACGGTCATTCAATCTGTTTTGCGCGATCTTGATCGCGCTTCGAATGCGCCCAAGCTCGGCGGAAGCGGAGTCTCGAACCGTTCCGCCCTCTGAAATGCTGCTGTCAATCTTCGTCTCTATCAGCTGCAGGACTGGAATATTGGTCGCCATTTCCGCCAGAACAGGATACTTTTCTTTACGGTTTAAGAGGAAAAGTCGCAAGCGACGCCCCGCTGCGGTCGTGTGCATGACATCAAGAAGTTCCTGCGGAACCAACATCATCGCGATCCGGGCGCGTTCGAGCGTCTCCCGTATGTCGCGAATCCCGCCGAGCGGCATCCCTGTGTCTTTATCCCGCATTTCGCGAGCCTCTTTGGTCTCTTGCAACCTTCGTATGACTGTTTCGGGATAGGGAAGAGGTTCCAATTGCGACGCGAATTCTCGCCCCAGGCCGCAGGAAGCATGACCCATGAGCTTTTCAATTACGCGCCGATATTCTAAAACATGAAGTGAATGGGGATCCATGAATTTCTCTAGGTTTCTAATTTCAGGTTGGAGATAAATCTTTTAGCGAGCGGTCTCTGTCCATTCGCAAGCTACGCATTCGTTTAAAAAAACGATTGATTGCAAATGCATGTCTTATGAGAGTACAAAATACTCCCTGCATATGATACCCTCTTCTCCATAACGTTCCTACAGACGTTTTTGATAAAGAGAATGGCCAATGGGATTTGCAAGAAGAAAGCCCGTGTCCCGACGAAAAAAGCGCATTGAGAAGGGCGTTGCCGCCTACTCAATGCGCAAAACAATCAGAGTTCAGTTCAAACTTGTGCCGGTTGAAGCTAATCGTTTGTGAAGGTTCGATCTTGAGGGATCAGCCCTAGACGAGTCGCGCGACGAAACGCCTGAACGCGATTGGTAACGTGAAGTTTGTCATAGATGTTTGCGAGATGGAAATCGACAGTCCGTTTGCTGACGAATAGCATGTCCGCAACTTCTTTGCTCGAGCGTCCCTCAATCACGAGAGACAGCACTTCCAACTCACGTTTAGTCAGTTTAATCGGCTCTTCCGGCTGCGACTCAGTCATTGGATTATTGCTCATTCAAAAACTCCTTTGCAACTTTGAAAGACTTCGGAGAGTTCCTCAGTCTTTCCAACTTTCTTTATTATTGGACATTTACCAGAAAGCTTACAGCAGGAGTCGGGATAGAAGTTAAAAACAAGAATAAATGGCAGGTATTCGCATTTACCGCTCTATTTGAATCACTTTTGTCACTTATCGGCATAATATGAATCGCGATTGCAAGGGGCTCTTTCGCGGGAAGAATAATGGGCTTGAAAATACGATGCCCCAGAGGGAAACAAATATTTCCAATATCATTTTAGCATATCAGACCTCGGTTTTGCGGGTTGAAGAACATCGTCGACAGGGCTAGCGCATCTAAATTCAATTCAGCGCATGCCAACAAATATCTACAGTTGAAAATCATTTCTTTTCTCTATCGAAAATGCCCGTTGAAATCGGT
>JAYVOT010000747.1:0-4567 GCA_043757795.1 Chthonomonadaceae bacterium
CGGGGCGAACCTGAAAGCGATTCAGAATTTCCCGAAGCTCAATGACAAAAAACAGGTGACGATCAAGCCGGGAATGGCGCTCGGAGGGCTGTTTACGGCGGGGTTGAGGGACACGCTCTCCGAAACGATTCAGGATATTCACCGGATAGAGGACGTTCCGACCGACTCTCATGCGGCGGCGAAAGAGAAAGAGAAGCTCTGGAAAGAGATCAGCGGGGAGAAAATGCCCTCGTATCGCGAACTCGCAGACCTCTGGATGGCTCCCTGGTTTGGGGGCGAGCTGAACTATTCCGACTACCTCGGAATGTTCGACGATTCGGCTCACAAGCATCGACTCTACGAAAAACAGGAAGATTTCCTCAAGCGGCTCTCGCCCTTTCACTGGGAGTTGGAGTTCCCGGACATCTTCTTTGACGAGGCTGGCGCCCCCCGGAGCGACGCCGGCTTCGACGCCGTCATCGGGAATCCCCCTTGGGAACGAATCAAACTTCAGGAGAACGAGTTCTTTGCAAGCCGGTCGAAAGCGATCGTCGAGGCGCGAACGGCGGCGGACAGAAAAAAACTGATCGCTGAACTCAAGAAAAGCGCCCCTGAACTCTCAATGGCTTTCGAGAAGGCGAAAGATCGCGCCGACCGGATGCTCTACTACACGCACAAATCGACGTTTTTCCCGCTCATGGGGCGAGGCGACACCAATCTCTACGCCGTCTTTGCGGAGAAGGCGCTCCAACTCATTCATCCGAAGGGGCGAGTCGGGCTTCTGGTTCCGAGCGGAATCTCGTCGGACGACACGACGAAGGGCTATTTTCAGGAGCTAGTGACTCACCGGCAACTCGCAGAACTGATCGACTTTGAGAATCATGACAATGGAGGGAAACGCATTTTTGCGGATGTGGACAGTCGGTTCAAATTCAGCATCCTCCTGATGAGCGGAAAGGGGTCGCCTCAACCGGAGGCGAAGTGCGGCTTCTATCTGCATGAGATCGAGGAGATCGAAGCCCCGGATCGAATTTTCACGCTGACTCAGGCGGACTTCAAACTCTTCAATCCCAATACCCTCACCTGCCCGATTTTCCGGCGGAAACGGGACATGGAACTGACGCGAAAACTCTACTCGGCGGCTCCCATTCTCATTCGAGAAACCCTGACCCCGGAACAGTCCGAACGCTTGAGACAAGGCGAACTTGCCAAAAAGGACGACGTTGCTAAAAGCCCCAGCGGACTCTCGTTGGCGGAGCAGAGCGCGAAAATCCTCAATCCCTGGGGAGTTCGATTTTCAACTCTGTTTCACATGACCAATGACTCTCACCTGTTTCACACTTCGGAAGCGTTGGTCGACGACGGTTTCTTTCTTTCCGCCGGGAATCTCTATCAGCGTGGGAAAGAGAAGTTCCTGCCCCTCTACGAAGGCAAAATGGTGCAGATGTACGACCACCGGGCTGCGGGAATCAAGGTCAATTCTGCGAACGTGCATCGTCCGGCGCAAGAAGCTCCTACAACTGCCGCTCAGTATCTCGACCTCGACTACTCTCCGAAGCCTCAGTTCTGGGTGGATTCGCAAGCTGTCAACGTCGCTCTCGGAGGCGAGCCTCAATCGTGGCTTTTGGGCTTCAAGGATGTGACCGCTCCGACAAATATGCGAACCATGATCTGTTCCTTAATCCCTTATTCTGCCGTCGGGAATACGTTTTGTTTGATTAAGCCGTCAGCCAACACTCCCATCGTCTGTCTGCAAGCAAACCTGAGTAGCTTTGTTTTGGATTTTGTCGCTCGGCAAAAAGTGGGAGGGCAACACTTGAATTTCTACATTGTCGAGCAACTCCCGGTCTTGCCGCCTGAAAGATATTCAGAACAGTTCGGGGGCGTGTTGTTGTCGGAGTTTGTGAAGGCGCGGGTGTTGGAGTTGACTTACACCGCGCACGACATGACGGGGTTTGCGCGGGCGATGGGCTACGCCGGAGAGCCTTTTCGGTGGGACGAGGAGCGCAGATTGCACCTCAAATGTCAGCTAGATGCGCTCTACTTCTTGCTCTACGGGCTGAATCGAACGGAGGCGCAAGAGGTTCTGGAGACTTTCCCTATCGTCAAAAAGCAAGACGAGGCGAAGTACAATGGCGTCTATCGAACGCGAGACCTGATATTGGGATACATGGCGGCGTTTGCGGCGGGGAATATGGATGCGCGGGTGAAGGGGTGAGCCGGGCAGGCGTTTGGCGTTGAGTGTTGGGATTTGGGGAGACCGGGGGCTCATCTCAACGAAACTAGAAGGTTTATTCCCCTTCTTCCTCATGAAATATGTCGAGTTGTCTGGGGGATTCAGGCAGTTTTTCAACTTTAAGATATGATTTCGCCTGTTTGTAAAACCTAGCATCTTGAGTGTATAGTACATCAACCCGGCATGCAATTGAAACTGCAAGTATCTGAATATCGACAGTCATGTTTCGTTTATGTTCAGCAGACATCGTTTCATTTTCGCGATCAATGACAGCAAGTTTCTCAGTTTTTATCTTTGCAGCTATAACGGCGGCACTATGATCGAATGGCATGACTTTGTAGTATTTTCTCAATAGCGATAGATACTCTTCGATGTCAACAGACGGAACTTTTACTAGAAACTCGGCAAGGCTGGGAGCCGGAATGATTATTGTCGCTTTTGAAGAAACTAGGGTTTCAATCAGCAAGTCAGCACGTTGTATGAGTTTGCTGTCAGTCGTCGAGCTCTCTCGCTTAATGGAGTAGTTTAGAATGTTTGTGTCAAAGCTAACTAACTTCGCCATTCACTCCCCTCTAAGTTCACGATAGTAGGCGACCGGGTCTTCAATATCCTCAAAGGCATACCCAACTCGCTCGCGAAGTTGTTTTATCGCTGATATCAGATCAGTCGGATCGTAAGGGAGGAGTTCTGTTGCACGAAATTTTACAAGCTCATTCGTTCTAATGTGCCATGAAGCTATGCCATGAAGCCCGACCGTTCGATAGAGTTTTGGCGCCAGATTGATCGCGAACTGTTCGGAACAAGCGCAACTCAGTTCAATGCCTGTGTCGAGCATCAGTCGCACGACAGGGTCAACTCCCCCAATTCGTATTATTTTCCCGTAAATATCGGTTTCGCCCTTGATGCAAGCAATATTCAGAACGTCAATATTTTGAAGGTGTGGAATAGCGGCTATCGGTTGAGATTCTGACGGATCGTAGAGTTCCCAATCCGCTTTTTTATCCACACCATAACGCACAATTTTATTGATTCCTTCAAGGGCTTTAGACGGAAGAAGATCAAAATTGCGAGTGGTAATTGAGAATGCCATCAGAGAGTAGGCTGTAAGGGCGATTGAAACATGATTTGCTTTGAAATTGAGGCTGAGACTCCCATGTTCAATTGTCGAAAGTCCAACAACAAGGTCTTTTGGGTTCATAGTCGGGTTCTGTTCAGCCGCAATAGACGTGAGGACATCGCTCAGAGCGCGGAGAATTCCTCCAAGCTCGTCTATTGGAATCGTAGATGGCTCAATGTTCTCGCCTTTGAGCCGGAGTTCGAATGTTGTATCTGACATAATATATGATTCGGAGTCCCAAGTTTAAGTAGTATGCCATAATACTCACAAAACGACAAGAATTCGGTAAATTTCTTGTGAGGTATACTATCTGAAAATGAATCTATTTTGAAAGGAGATTATCGCCAATGACAAACACGTCTTATATGAAAAATCTCTATTCGCGTTTGGGACCGTTTGGGTTCAATCAAAAGTTTTTAAGAGACTGCATACTGCCGGAGTGGTGGGAGGATTCTCACGCGGACAGCGCCTCGAGTCGCCTGATTGTCGAAGCTTTGATCTGTCGCCACCTCGGAATTGACCTCGCTTCTCTTCAAGATGTCTGCTCCGAATTGAAACTTCAATCAGCGCAACAGGTGAAGTTCAAATTACCGGTGAATTCCAATCCTGAAGCCGTTAAAGCGGCGCATGTGTTAGGCGGTCGGCTCGCTGAAATAGCAGTGCAAAGTTTTCCATCGCCTCTGCTGACAAATAATCTTTCAGCAGGGTCTATTAGAAATAAGTTTCTCGAAGAAGGAGCCAATTGTATCTCTTTCGACCAGATTCTCGCTTTCTGTTGGGGAGTTGGAATTCCTGTTCTACATCTCTCTCATCTGCCGAATAAGAGTCGAAAACCAGATGGGATGGCGCTTCTTGCGGGCGGAAGACCTGTCATCGTAATCGCAAGTCGACAGCCTCATGCCGCCAGACACCTGTTCATTCTGGCGCACGAACTCGGGCACATAGTCCTGGGTCATCTGGCGCCAGACAGCCCTTATCTGTTCGATACCGAGATAAAAACGAATCCAAAAGAAAAAGAAGAGATTGAAGCGAATCGATTTGCGGTAGAGTTGGTCATGGGAGATCCTGGAATGAGTTTCAAACCCTCCTCTTCGTATCTCTCCGCGCAGTCGCTCGCAGAAGAAGCGACCAGACTCGGAGGCAAATTGAAAATAGACCCAGGGTCGATCATTTTGAACTATTCGTATTTCATGAATTTTTATCCGGTTGCAGGAGCCGCGCTCAATCTCCTCTAT
>JAYVOT010000748.1:0-4548 GCA_043757795.1 Chthonomonadaceae bacterium
GCTTCGCGCCGTATGTCCTTCGGACATGAGTCGCGACTTGCCTGCCCGTAGGACTGCCATTCCTGTGCCAGTTTGCAGGGGCGTCTCTTGTTGAGCATACTGCGCACCTTGAGTATCGTGTGCGAAGCACACACGGCGGAACGCCACCTAGACCGTGACTTTAGTCATGGGATTCTCGTCATGACGCTCTGTCGTTTGCGTAACATGACTTCTGAATAGGAGACTTCGAGGAGTGACACGCCTAACAATTTGGCGATGATATTGCATAGAGCGTTGCAAAATGAACGCTCCCGACAGAATTAAGCAAGCGGCTTCCAAACGCGAGAACGCCGAAGGCGTATTCTGCATCGTGTACGAAGCGCAGTCTTCGGGACGCCCTTGAGATTGGAAGCCGTGTATGAAAATTACCCGCAACTAAAGGAGTGTCTTGAGGACGCGAGGTTCAGAAAGTTTGCTGCCCGATTATCGCAGAATTATTTTTTCCATTTGGGGCTTTAGAGGAACTCCCTCTAGAGCCTTTTTCGTCGCAACGCCCATCCGCTCAGCACGACAAGCGAACCTAATGCGAGACCTGCAAAGCCTGGTTCCGGCACCGCGGATCCTGTGGGGGACCCGGACGGCACAAACTCGAAGTCGTCATAGGTGATATCGTTGTTCAAAACATTGTCTATGATTTTGACGTAAGAAATCAGTTGAACCTTTGAAACCACGCCGTAATACTTTCGGTTGAAGGCGTAGTCGGTCGGGGCGGCGACAGTTAGAATGAGGACGTTGTTGGCGTCGTAAAATTCCGCTGACTGAGTAGTCGCGTTGACAAGGGTGAAGCCCACAGCGCATTGCAACGAATTAAAGCGGACGTTAAGCGAGTCCTGGTCGTCGCCTGTAGCCGGGTCAAAAGGAAATCGTCCGACTGAAAGCGAATTGCTCAAGTTCCAGACGGTAGAGTCCGGTTTGGATGAGCCTGCCGGAGCGATATAGAGACTAGCGCTTGAGGGACTTGCAAAAGCGATCCCCTGCGAAGTCTTATAGAAATCCCCATTAAAAACTGGGCGGCCGACGATAGTACCGTTGTTGGGGGAGGCGTTCAACTCATCAAAATTCACGAGGTTCCTGGCTCCTAATCCTGCAATGGCGGTTTCATAGGAGGTCAAAGTTGAATAGACTGTCTGTGCATAGGAGACTTTTTGCGTCAGGATGAGCGAGAGAGCAAGGAAACCAGTGCAAAATACAACTTGGGGGAGGCGTTTCATGTGGAGTTTTTCCTTCCTGGAAATGAACGAATCCTTGTTGCACTCTCTAAAATGCAACGATGACAACCAGAGCGTAAACGAGCGCTGTATCATTAGTTTTGTCAATGAAGAACTGTCTGAAGAATCAAAACGATTTGTGCAACATAAATACTAGCGAGTTTGCTCGACAAAAAGCTTTCTCGAATCGCGTCGCACCTAAAAATAATGACAGGTTGATCAATAAATGTCAAGTCTTCTGGATTATTAATCGTATGAAGTTGCGTATGATAAATAAAGCAGTTGAAACGGTATCGATCAACCCCGCTCGCCGGCAAGAGGCTCATTGACGCTACTTTTATTTTACCCGCCTGTATTGCGTAACTAGGCTCTTTATCTCTAAAACTGATCCCCCTGAACAATCAAATTGATCGAGCGCTTAAAAGGCGCTCTCCCTACTGTTCTTCACGTACCGCTCCTTTGCCTGAACCGACTTCGGGTACAATACTAGCATGAACACTTTGACTCTTCCAATTTCCATTCACGATCCCATCAACGCTAGGATTCTCTCCGTTTCCGAAGACCGAATACAGGGCTTTCTCACAGACCCGTTCGGCGAAATCGCAGCGCTTTCCGAACTGCCTGTCGAGATCGTCATTGAAAGAGTGCGGGGCATGTTGGAGGCAGGGGTCATTCGCAGGGTGCGACAGACTCTCATGGCGACCAACCTGGCGCACGGCTCGCTCGTCGCGTGGCAAGTGCCTGCGGATAAACTGGACACCGCTTTCGACTACCTTTTCCAACAAGACCCCTTCTCCGGGCACGTCGTAATTCGCTCCACGGACGCCGCGACTCCTGGTTCCAACTATCGCCTCTGGACGACTCTCAAAGCTCCGCAAGGCTACTCGATCAAAAAGCACTGCGAATTTTTGATGTCTAAAATAGGGGCGGAAAAGTTTTTGTTGATGCCCGCAAAACGACTCTTCGCATTGGGAGTCGGGCATGTGCGGCGGCAAAACCTTGAACCCGGCAGCAAAGCGGAAGTTTTGGCAGAGGTTCTAAACACGGAAATAGTCGAATTGAGCGACCTTGATTGGAGAGTTCTCACGTCTCTGAAGCGAGAGTTCGAACCCTCCGAAATTCGGCGCGACCTCTGGCAAGCCAGGGCGGATGAGGCCGGAGTCAATCTCGAAACTTTCTACGAAGTCGCGAACTCGTTGCACGCTCGCAAGGTCATCGGCAGGTTCTCTACCTTCCTCGAACACGTGAAGCCCGTTGCCGGCGACGACCGCGTCACGCGATACAACGCTCTCTTTCATTGGGCTGTTCCCGTCGGACGAGAGTTGGAAGCCGGGCAAGAGGTAGGGCGATTCCATATCATGACGCACGCCTATTGGCGGGACGGGGGACCTGAATTCAAGAACGTCAACATCATGGGTGTGGCGCACGGCATGGAAAAATCGAAAGTTATGGCGCACAAAGCCGCGATAGACGATCATCTCCAAGCGATTGGAATTCCAGTCTCCTACACGAATGTTTTTTGGGGCGGTCGGAGTGAAATCAAACCCTCGGAAATTTCTCCGGTCGCCTATCGGGAGTTCTGCCGTTCAAACGGCATCGATCCCGAAACGATGCGGGGATGAGACGGAGCGCGACGAATGCTCGATTTTAGTCAGGTTGCAACTCAACTTAAACTCCTCTCCGGTCAACAGCTCGATCAGCGCGAACGACTTTCTCTCGCGTTAAACGAAGCTGAAATGCGATTGACCGCCTCTTGCGAGTCATGGGAAAAGGTTCAAGCGAAAGTCAAAAACAGCGAAACATCCTGGCTGGTAGCGGAGTGGTTTGCGAGTCCTGAAGCGATTCTCCCCGCTCCGACGCCCCCCAATCGGAGCATCGTGTTTGCGGCGGACGGATCGCAAATCGTCTCTGATCGTCATGACATCGCTCTCATCTACCTCCTGAACGTCGGCTTCGTGACGCTGAGATATGGAACGAACGAGCGGGCGACTCTTACATCGGAGCCGGTCATCGCTACGCCGAACGATGAGCTTTTGAACGAGGACGAGGGCGCGTCTTCCCCGATCTCTCCGGGAAGAATCGCGCAACAGAGAACGCTTGCGGAACTGAATGGGCTGGCGTATCTGATAGAAAAAGAAGCCGGGAAGAGCGCCTTATTCATTCCTTCGCTCGCATTGACGGATGGGACGCTCATCATGTGGCAAGTCGAAAACGAAGAGCCGACTTACCGAAACAGGTTTCTGACGGAGTTCCAAGCCTGCCTCAAGCGAGCAAGAGACCTCCGCGTTCCGATTGCAGGATACGTCAGTTCCCCGATGAGTCGGGATGTCGTCAACTCTTTGCGCGTTTCAGTTTGTCCGAAACCGAGGGCTGCCTGCGACACCTTCTGCCCGACACGTCCGGGGCAGAAAAAGCACATTGAAGTCATCGTGCATCCCGACTGCGCCGGAACGGAACGCGTGACGGATGCGGATCTTTTTAGAACGGTTCTCAAACCGGGGCAACGCAGCGTCCTCTTCGGGTGTCGTTCTAAAGTTCTGTCCACGGAAGCTTATGAGCAAGACAATAAAATCCTCTTCTTTTATTTAAACTCCGGCAGGGAAATTGCACGTATCGAGATTCCGCAGTGGGTTGCAGAGGATTCCGCTATGCTGGAGCTTACTCACTCGCTCTGCTATGATCAGGCTCAAAAGGGCGATGGCTATCCGGTCGCTCTAGCGGAGGCGCACGAACAGGCGATCGTGCGGGGGGCAGACCGCGCAGCGTTGTTTCAGCTTGTTCAGAGAAACATGGCGACTGAGCGAGTTCCGATCCGAACTACCCGAAAATCGTTGTCAAAACAGGCACGACGGGTTTGATACGGGAGCGTTGCCGAATACTGAAAGTATCCGGCAGAGGAATAGGCATCCTGCGGACGCGTGAGCGCCGGAGGCGCCCCCAACTATACGTGTATGCCCACAGGCGATAGCGCTTAGAGCAAGGTCGCGCATTGGGAGCGCCGGGAGTGCGCTTCGCACAATGCTCTCGCCCTTAATTCTCTCTTCCTCCCTTCTCCTAACGATGCGAAGCGAGAGTTCAGGAGAAGGGTTACGGGGGCATACGCGTTAACTTAAGCCGCAAGTTATTCTCAAGCGCGCCCCCGGCGCTCCACGCCACCCCCAACTTTGGGGGGAAGAGAGCTTTTATTGGGAGTTTTTAGCATTCTATTCGGATATGCTGGTTGCAAAACTCGGTCGATTTCCAGATTTGAAAGAATTTCCCCCAAAGTTGGGGGCGGCGTGGAGCGCCGGGGGCGCAATTT
>JAYVOT010000749.1:0-4527 GCA_043757795.1 Chthonomonadaceae bacterium
CAGGTCACCTTGCCCTCTGGTGCGAATCGGTGGAAAACGGATACGGACACGTCTCCTACCGGGAAGAACGAGTTCGAGACAGCGCGATCGTCGCTCTCAAATCAGCCCTGATCGAATACGACCTCTTCTTGCACGCCCCTGAGATGCCGAAGGAGAGAACGCTCGAAGGATTTGTTCGCGGACTGATGCGTCTTTTGAACGCTCTGCCCCCCGGAGTGGTGTCGCTGGTTTGGTCTGATCGTCTGTTGTCTGAGCTTGGCAGTAAATATAATCTGATAAAAGCACTGAATTCGAGTCGCGAGCAGTTGAAACAATCGCATTTGCGACAAGTTTGGTGGATGCCAGTCGATTTTTTGGAGCAGTTCGTTTTGAACGCGCTTGACTTGGACAGTTGGTTTTTTTGCCGCCTGTCCTTGCCGGATGTTCCTGTCTCCCCTCAAACACGCTTTGAAACCGAAAAGACTCTCCCCTCCGTCTTTATGGTTCCAATCAAAAGGAATCCCAATTTCACAGGTCGCGAAGATACGCTTCAAAAACTCGAAACCGCGCTCAACGAAGGAAAAAACGCACTCGTCACGCAGGCGATCTCCGGCTTGGGAGGGGTGGGCAAGACCGAAACCGTCGTCGAGTTTGCCTATCGACACGCCCATGAGTATAAATTCATCCTCTGGGCGCAGTCCGATCATCCGGATACTCTTGACGCGGAGTATCGCCGGATAGCGAGGGAATTGCGCCTGCCGAAAAGCGAAACGAGAGAAGCTGAGACAGTTCGCAAGGCAGTGATTTTTTGGCTGGAAAACGAGCCGAACTATCTGCTGATTCTTGACAACGCGGACAATCCCGCCATCCTGCCCCCGTTCATGCCTGCCAAACCCACGGGGCATATCCTCCTGACTTCCCGATCTCAACGATTCCCGGAATCAATCGCGATCCAATCAGTGCGCCTCGGAATTTTTTCTCAGGAACAGTCGACGGCTTTCCTTTTGGAATCTGTCTACCCGAACGGCGCTTCTATGGACGAAGATGAGGCGATCCAACTTTTGGCTAGGGAGTTAGGCGGTCTCCCCCTCGCTCTCAAACTCGCGTCCGCCTACATGAGGGTACGGCGTCTTCCCCCTTCCGAATACCTGGACGATTTTCGAAAAAGGCGAGATTTGACGCTGCAGAGATTGGCGCCCGTTCGCGGGGACTACCGAGAAACCGTCCTAACTACTTGGAGCAGAAATTTCGAGGAGATATTGAGAGTTTCTCCGGCCTCTGCGGAACTGCTCAGAATTTGCGCCTTCCTATCGCCGGATTCCATTCCATTCTCACTTTTTGAAAAAGGTTCTCAGGCGTTGCCGGAAGAAGATGATCTGCGCAAAGCTTTGCAGAGAAATAGTGAGTCCGGATTTGAAGAACTGCTTGATGTGCCGGAATCTTACAGTCTAATCGAAGTGGATAAGGTGAGGCAAACCTTCTCAATCCATCGTCTCGTTCAGGACGCACTCCGTGTCGAACTGCCTGAAACCTCGCAAAAAGAGTTCGTAGAGAAGGCGATTTTGATACTTACTGAGTCATATCCCGGTTCAGATTTCGCTTACTGGAAAACACTTGACAGTCTGTTGCCTCATCAGCAAGCAATTCTAAATTTTGTTGAAAACCTCTCTATGAAATCTGAAAATACAAGTGTTCTTTTGAACCAAACTGCAGTGTATCTTCAGGATCAGGCTAAATACACGGAAGCGGAACCGCTTTACCTTCGCGCCCTAGCGATCAGAGAGAAGCAGTTGGGAGCGGATCACCCCATCACGGGAACCAGTCTCAACAATCTGGCGAAACTATATCGGACTCAGGGCAGGTACGCGGAAGCGGAGCAGCTCATGCTTCGCGCCCTTGCGATCTGTGAGATAGAGTTGGGGGCGGATCACCCCTCAACAGGACTAAGCCTCAACAATCTGGCGGCGCTGTACGACAGTCAGGGCAGGCATGCGGAAGCGGAGCAGCTCATGCTTCGCGCCCTTGCGATCTTTGAGAAGCGGTTGGGGGTGGATCACCCTGACACAGGAACGAGCCTCAACAATCTGGCGGCGCTGTACGACAGTCAGGGCAGGCATGCGGAAGCGGAGCCTCTCTACCTTCGCGCCCTTGCGATCAGGGAGAAGCAGTTGGGAGCGGATCACCCCTCAACAGGAACAAGCCTCAACAATCTGGCGGAACTGTATCGTACTCAGGGCAAGTACGCTGAAGCGGAGCCGATCTATCTTCGCGCCCTTGCGATCAGGGAGAAGCAGTTGGGAGCGGATCACCCCGACACGGGAGGCAGTCTCAACAATTTGGCGGCGCTGTATCGGACTCAAGGCAGGTACGCGGAAGCGGAGCCGCTTTTTCGGAGAGCGGTTGAGATTTTCATTGCCGGGTTGGGAGCGCAACATCCGAATAGCGTTACTGTCATCAAAAATCACATCCGTCTACTCCGTGAAATGGGGCGTTTGGAGGCGGAGTTGCCTACGCTTTCGACTGATTACATTCCCATATTGAATAAGATTGCATCACAAAGTTGAGCCAACTCAGCGCCATATGCCGACTGCGAACTTAACCGTCAATACATGAGTTGAGCTTATTCCAAAAAGTCTTGAAATGCGGGCAGTTTTGAGCTACGACGGCAGGATCGACTTGCATGAGCAAGCGGGAGGTATCCGTGCCTTTGGAATACCTTGTCGAAGTCCCGCTACATGTGTCGAAGGCTTCTTTGAGAGTCTCGCTTATTTTGCGGTACTCTTCACCCTCTTCTTTTTTACATCGACAGTCAAAAGACTCCAAATTGGTGAAATCAACCCCTTCTTTTTTGAGTTTATCACGCATTTTAACTTGAAATCCGCCGTAGTTTTTCGCAAAAGCGTTTTGCCAGTCTGCGAGAAGCCAAACCTCCAATTCCGGAACTGCAAGAGCGATTGCTACGCACGGCAAATCGTCCGGGGCGATGGCATCTTTCACTGCTCTCTGTAGTGATTCTCGCCTCTTTGCAGGCGCTTCGCAGTCGGTATCGTCGAGCAGAAGCAAAACGTCCGCGTTGTTCTTTTGCCAGTATTCGGCAAGATTGTCTTTGATCAATTTATCGAGAGCTTTTCCTGAGTTGCCAACTACCTCATGCGGCGATACTCCCGGACGAGGACCCGGTTTTGTTTTTTGGGGCATGCGACGTTCGAATTTGACTCCTCTAAAATGTCTTTGCAACCAGGGAATAAGTCCGAGTTCGGAATGACCGCCGCCTGCATAAACCCAGACTACCACGGCCAACCTCCTATCAAAGGGTCGCCGACGCGATACAGGTCGCCTAACTGCCATCCCTCTGCAATTTTCACTTCAACCGTCTTAGGTTCTATTGTGCGTATGCACGTGAAAAGCGGGTCTTTCGGGTCTTGATCGAATACTCGCACTGAGGACATCTCCTCAGTGAAATAGTCCAGCAAATCCGGCGAGTGGGTTGAAACGATAATCTGAGTCCGCCTTGAAGCGTCGCGAATCCAACCAGCAAGCACTTTTAGCCATGCGGGATGAAGGCTCGCTTCCGGTTCGTCCAAGACGAGCAACCGGGGAATTTTTGGTGAGAAAAGAATTGCCATCCAACAGAGCATTCGAACCGTTCCATCGCTCATTTCATCCAAGAAAATAGGTTTGGGGATTCCATGAAGATGCCATTCCACAGTGAGGGAAACTCGCCCGACCACGTTCGCTCTCAGACTTCGAGTCTGTGGGAATAGTTCTTGCATCAACTGCACGATTTTCTCTTGGAAATCGATGTCTCTAGAAAGATTGAAAAGCACAAGCGCCAAATTGTCACCGGATTGCGTTAATGATTGATCTCCGGAGCCGACTTCGGGGCTAATTCTTCTTATAGCCTCAATGTTCATTTGGGATCCATCATAGAATTCCCAGGTTGAAATAAAGTCTTCCACCAAACGTTTCCCTTCAAAAAAAGGAGTATCCTTCAAGGGGATGTGACTATTCTCCTCAATCCACTTTTGAAGACTATGAACCGGCAGTTCGTTGGCAGGGAGTGAATCAATAGGTTGTATCATAGAGTCGCCCTCACTATCGGGCCAAGTACCTACTAACCAACTTTGTTTGCTAGCAATATCGGCAAAGAAGTACTTATAGTACTCTTCTTTGTTGCCATTTTCAGCCCATCTTTCCATAGACTCTTCTCTTACAGACACTTCATTTTCATCAATGACATGCACAATGAGGTCATAATCATGGAAAATATTTGCTTGTAGTCTAAAGCGAGCAGTTACGCTCACATCAGCAGGATTTTTCAAGGTTTTATCCAAAATCCGACCGAAACCCCATTTAGCGACAGCGCTTTCAAAACGGGTTACGCCCCGTCGTTCGTCCTCCGACTTGATCCAAGAATCTTGTAGAAAGCGTAAAACTCGAATTATGTTTGTCTTCCCAGAGCCGTTAGCGCCTACAAAGATCGTGAGCGGGTCGAGGTTCAACCCGGCTTCGAGCCTCAGGTTCCGATAGTTCTTTAGAAATAACTGC
>JAYVOT010000750.1:0-4515 GCA_043757795.1 Chthonomonadaceae bacterium
TACATGATGTCGAACTCAGCCTGCTTGAAAGGCGGGGCAACTTTGTTTTTGACTAGCTTGACCTTAACTCTTGCGCCGATCGGATCGGTTCCGTTTTTAACGGTCTCAGTTCGGCGAACTTCCATTCGGACGCTTGCGTAGTACTTAAGCGCAAGCCCTCCGCTCGTAGTTTCAGGATTGCCGAACATGACTCCGATCTTCTGTCTAATCTGGTTTATGAAGATAGCGGCGGTGTTTGTGCGGTTGATGCTTCCAGCAATTTTTCTGAGGGCTTGGGACATCAGTCGAGCATGAACTCCGACGTGAGAGTCTCCCATATCGCCTTCTAGTTCCGCCTTTGGAACGAGCGCAGCGACAGAATCGAGGACAACTATGTCCACAGCGCTAGAGCGAATAAGCGCGTCCATGATCTCTAGAGCTTCTTCACCCGTAGTTGGTTGGGATATGAAAAGGTTATCCACATCGACGCCAAGTTTGCGAGAGTACTCGGGATCGATCGCGTGCTCAACGTCTATATAGGCGCAGATGCCGCCGGTTTTTTGAGCCTGTGCAATACAAGAAAGAGCGATCGTGGTCTTGCCGGAAGACTCCGTACCATAGATTTCAGTGATTCGTCCTTTGGGAACTCCTCCTACGCCGATCGCCATATCAAGGGCGATAGAGCCGGTGGAGATCGATTCGACGTTGAGGCGAGTGGATTGTCCCAATCGAATCACGCTTCCTTTGCCAAACTGTTTTTCGATGCTTGAGAGAGTCGATTCGAGGGCTTTCAATTTCTTAGGGTCAAACTTGCTGTTGGAGGCGTCAATCGTCGGACTGACGGTTTTGGAAACTTTTTCGGCTGCCATAATGAGTGAACGTACCTTTCATGCGCCCGGAGGCGCGTTTCCGGAGGACGCAGCGGCGTTCCATCAAGCCGCCGAATCTGAGACTGCCTGTGTTGGATTTGCAGTGAGAATCGACGCGCTGATTCGCTCTCCTTCTTCTTTAACTCTATTTGAAATGGAGATGAAAAGAATTGAGCAAGAACGCGAGTGGCCTTCGGCGTTGTCACAACCGGAAGAATCTCTTCCGGTCAGTCGTAAAGCGTGAATTCTTTGAGAATCGCGTATTTGGATCCTAAAATGGTTCTATCGCTTCGCGATCAGTACAAATGAGGATACCCGAAACCCGCAAATTTTGTCTACTGCTTTTGATTTATTTTCCAAAGCGCTTTCAGCGATTCTTTGTTCAAATCAATCGAAGCGATTTTGATCTTTGCGGATGTTTGGCGGGTTTGACTATTCTTTCCCCTTTCGCACAACCGCGCCTTTTGCAGACGGCTATCGAGTAGACTCCGCTAGTGGCATCAAAACCGGAAACCCCTTCCCATCTTCGTAAAAATAATAGGGAGAGGTCGCCACAATCAAAATGGTTTTCGCTTCTCAAACCTCGCTGAGAAAATTCAGTGTGATTAAGAGGACAATGGGGAGCTAGACATAAACCCTTTCATGCCCATTGTTGAGAGGGTTTCTTGTTGAACTTCGAGAATATTCTGATATTCCAAAGTCTCAGGAAAGTTCGGAGAGAAACAAACCTTGACTTCAAAATTACCTCTTCAGAGCGTGGAGCCGGAGCATGTTTAGGGCGGTTTGCGAAGCCCTGTGCCGTACTATTGACCTTGAACCGATAAAATGCGCTTCGTCCAGGAGGCACCCTCCTTCAAAGGCGACCGCGATGTAGACGAGTCCCACAGGTTTCTCAAGAGTGCCGCCGCCCGGTCCGGCAACGCCGGTTATTCCAATGCCGTAATCCGAGTTGAATCTAGTTCTAGCGCCTTCCGCCAGACTCTGCGCTACCTCCGGACTGACCGCTCCTACCCTTTCGATGAGTTCGGCGGGAACCCCGACTAGATCGGTTTTCACCTGATTGCTGTAGGCGACCACTCCTCCCAAAAAGACTTTCGAGCTTCCTGAAACATCCGTCACTCTTTGCGCCACGAGACCACCGGTACAACTCTCCGCGACGCTCAAGGTGAGATTTTTGTCGGCGAGCAAGCGAACCACGGCGCTTTCCAGCGGGTCGTCGTTCTCGCCGTAGATCGCATCTTGAAGAATTTCTCGGACGAGCTTTGCGCGCTCGGCGATCATCGCATCCGCTTCAATCGCCGTGTCGGCTTTCGCGGTCACCCGCAAGTGAACTTCGCCTACTTTCGCATAAGGAGCGACCGTGGGATTTGAGTCGTTCATCAGACTCTTGATTCGCTCTTCGACAAGGCTTTCACCTACCCCGGCGACTCGAAGAACGAGGGAACGAATTGTCCCGACGTTCCCGGTTTTTTTTCGCAAGTAAGGAGCGACCTCATTGTCCGCCATCGGGATGAACTCATTTGGCGGTCCGGGTAGAGCGATCCCGATTTTGCCGTCTTTCTCAAACAAGAGTCCGGGAGCTGTGCCATTCGGGTTGCTGATCCCTCGTCCGTTAGTGGGAACCATCGCCTGCTTTAAATTGCTTTCAGACATTTTATAGCCGCGCTTTTCAAAAAATTCGGTGAGTTTAGCAGCATAAACAGGATCTTGAATCAGCGTGTCTCCCAATGCAAGCGCAAGTCCGTCTCTCGTAATGTCGTCCATCGTGGGACCAAGTCCTCCGATCGTGATGACGATGTCGGACTCCTCAAACGCCAGCTCGAGAGCGGCCAACAGCCGATCCATATTATCGCCGACCGTTGTACGACGATAGAGCGTGATGCCTAAATCTGAAAGAATACGGGCGATGTACGCCGCGTTGGTATCTACAATCTGCCCCAAAAGCAACTCTGTACCGACGGAAAGAACTTCAGCTCGCAATTTGTTGAAACCTCCTAAATTGGGATTTTGAAACGAAATCTCGGGAACGTTTATACAACTAAAAAAACAGCCTGAATGCGCTTCCGTTAATTGCAACCGATTGAAACCTGCGTCCGAAAATGAAAATCCTGATCGGTCATGCTAACACCGAATTCGCAAAGGCTGACTTCATAATTCCGAAGCCAGACTTTAGTCTGTCATGTAAAAGCTGTCTTATCTCTTCGCCTTTCGCAATTCTTCGCCCTTCAATTCCCATTGGGTAACGAAAGCGTAGGTTTTGCCCGGGGCGATTTTCGCTAATGGACTGAGAATCTCCATCTCAACATATTTTGCTGGATCGGCATTACCATAAATCTGCAACCAACGACCGTCATCAGGATATTCTTTACTCTGCTCGTATTTGGCGGATAGCTTGAACCGAACAGGCTTATCAATGCTCTTGAATACAGCTTCAATCCAACCAATCGATGAGTCGCTGCCGATTTTGCCTGAACTTTTGGAATCACGTTTGAACTCGACCGACTTTCCGACCATAGAAGCCATTCCTTCCGGCAGGGGAGTGTCGCCAAAAGCGAGAAATCCGTTTGGAAATTTTGGATTGGAACTTGCCGGAATCAAAACTCTTTCCGGGTTGTTCACCTGAGTGATTTGCCAGACCGACCAGTTCAATTCCTGTTTGCTTGCATTTACCAGAATGTTTCGGAAGGTAACTTTAGAAGTTTTGGAGTCGAGGGAGATGTCTCTTTTGAAGCCAATTCCCAACACTGTGTCCACAGATCCTGTGATGAGAAGGTGACCGTTTGAAGAGATTTCCACACTGGCTCCGCCTCGATCCAGAGTTGGCGATGGGGGCCACCCCCATCGAGCTTGGGGCGCTGGCCAGAGTTTGTCTCCGCCATAGTTCTTCCAATCCTTGCCGAGTTTAAGAATGTCCGGCACACTGCCTTCAAGTTCGGGGTTTTCCCATAACACGTTCTCTCCATCATTGAAACCGTAGTGCATGATTCGCCCGATTTGAGGTACGAAAATGACAGTGGCAGTCCGGTTCCGCATCATGCAGGCGTCCTTCCAACCTTTATAGTCGATTCGCGTGACAGCAACCTGTGCGCTTCCGGATGTTCCAAATTGCAATCCTAGCAACAGGAGTATCGATAGCAACCAATATTTGCCTTTCATGCATTCCCTCCCTCTCATAAAGGATATTGCGCGGGAACCCCTTCTAATTCCTTCCACGATTTGCAGCGCTCGCATGTTGTCAGCAAAATGAGACAGGTTGACGACGTGCTCAAAATATAATAACATGAAAAAAACATCGCCGCTCAGCAACGAGCGACGATGTTCTATAGCATGTGTGGTTGCAATTCGAAAAAACAGGCGGTTCCAGCTATCTTTTCTTATTGCGTATAAAAAATCCAGCTCCAGCCAGGACGCTCGCAAACATGAAAGCGATTGCTTGCGGTTCTGGAACCGCCCTAAAAGAGAATGTTTGCGAGCCGATCGGATTAGTGTTGAAGGTATCCGTCGCACCAAGCAGTGTCAACGTACCGTTGAAGCTCCCATTCAAAATGACATTTGGAGCGGTCAAAGTGAAAAGGAGACCGGAATATGTGGCTCCTGCAGCGAGCGGGTAGAGTTGTACGGGCGTCAACAAGGGAGTATCGTCAATCGTAAACGGTAACGATGGGCT
>JAYVOT010000751.1:0-4491 GCA_043757795.1 Chthonomonadaceae bacterium
TGCTCGCTTATGCCCTCGGCAGAGGTTTGGAACCTTACGACCTGCCTGCAATCAGAAGCATTTCCGAAAGCGTCCTCAAAAACGACTGCCGGAGCGCAGTCATGATTCAAGAGATCGTCAAAAGTTACCCGTTTCGTTTCAAAGCGCAAGACGGCGGATAAGCGCTGAACTCTCTCAAAGTAAATTGACGTTTCCAGGTCAATCCTGCTATACTGACCTTATCTAATAGATTATCAAGATGTCGGAACCAACGAAATCGCCGCTGGGTTAAGAGTTCGGAAAGTTAATCCAAACTGCGGAGCGAGTTGCGTTGTCGCAACCGACAAAGGAGAAAGTTATGCCTCGCGCAGTCGTGACAGGAGGCGCCGGTTTCTTAGGCTCGCACCTCAGTGATCGCCTTCTTGCCGAAGGGTTCGACGTCATAGTGATGGACAACCTTATTACTGGAAGTACCGACAATATCGCACACCTTGCCGGAAATCCTCATTTCCGTTTTATTCATCATGATGTGACGAACTATTTGTTTGTGGATGGTCCGGTGGATTTCGTGTTTCACCTCGCTTCGCCCGCTAGCCCGATAGACTTCCCTACGAAACCGATCCAAATCTCCAAAGTTAACAGCATCGGAACTCACAAAGCGCTGGGACTTGCCCGAGCAAAAGGCGCGACGTTCTTTCTCGCCTCTACCTCTGAAGTCTACGGCGACCCTCTCGTCCACCCGCAACCGGAAGAGTACTCCGGAAATGTGAACCCTATCGGCGTGCGCGGAGTTTACGATGAGGCGAAACGATTTGCGGAGAGCATGACGATGGCGTATCATCGATCGCACAACGTCAATACTAAAATCGTCCGAATTTTCAACACCTATGGTCCAAGAATGCGCCTGAGCGACGGCAGAGTCGTTCCCAACTTCATAGGGCAAGCCCTTCGCGGAGAACCGATCACTGTCTATGGGGACGGCAAACAGACGCGTTCGTTCTGCTACTGCACCGATCTCATCGATGGATTTTTTCGTCTTGTGAACTCCAAAGAGACTGGACCCATCAATATCGGCAATCCGACGGAGACACGATGTTGGAGTTCGCTCAAGAGATCAAAAAATTGACCGGAAGCGAAAGCGAAATCGTCTACCAACCTCTCCTCACTCCGGATGACCCGAAGCAACGTCGCCCCGACATCACGAAAGCGGAGACCCTGCTGGGATGGAGTCCCAAAGTCGGGCTTGAAGAGGGACTTTTGAAAACCATCGACTACTTCAAAGGACGTATCGATTCCAACTTGAATTAAAATGTCCATCGGTGAAATTTTAGCTAAAAAAAGAGACGGGCTGGAGTTGACGTCGGAAGAGATCGCTTTCTTCGTTCAGGGCGTCGTCTCCGGCTCCATTCCGGACTATCAGGCTTCCGCCTGGTTGATGGCGGTCTGGATTCGAGGAATGACGGATCGCGAGACCCTCGCTCTGACCCTCGCAATGCGCGACTCCGGGGAAAAGATCGACCTGACCGATTTGCCCGGTCGTCCCGCTCTCGACAAGCACAGCACCGGAGGCGTCGGAGACAAGACCACTCTCATCGTCGTCCCTATTCTTGCGGCGGCAGGAGCGCCGATGCTGAAAATGAGCGGAAGAGGACTGGGTTTCTCCGGCGGAACGATTGACAAACTGGAAGCTATCCCCGGTTTTCGGTGCGAACTTTCCAATGCGGAGGCGAAAGAGCAGGTTCGAGAGATCGGAGCAGCGCTCATCGCTCAATCGAAACTACTCGCTCCCGCAGACAAAATCCTCTACGCCCTCCGCGACGTTACCGCCACAATCGAAAGCATCCCGCTTATCGCAAGCAGCATTATGAGTAAAAAACTTGCCGCCGGGGCGGACAGAATCGTCCTGGACGTAAAAGTCGGCAGGGGCGCTTTCATGAAAACTATGGAAGAGGCGCAACGATTGGCGGCGGCTCTGGAAAGCATCGGAGAGCGCTCGGGAGTTCCGACTTTCGCATTTTTGACTGAAATGAACGAGCCGCTAGGTTATGCTGTGGGGAACGCGCTGGAGGTAGCAGAGGCTTGGAATTTGATGAAATCTCCTCAATCGGCAGAGCCGAAACTTCTGAAACTATGTCTTACTCTCTCAGCGCATGGGCTGGTCGCGGTCGGCAAGTGCGCCAATGAATCGGACGGCATTGAGATCGCTTCGAAGTTGCTTCATTCGGGAGGCGCCTCTCGAAAATTCGAAGAGATCGTAGTGAGACAGGGCGGCGACCTTTCAAAGTTGCCCCTGGCTCCGATTCAAGTTCAGGTTTTTTCGCCGCTAAATGGAACGCTCATTGAGATTTTAGGGGAGGGAGTCGGCAGGCTCGCGATGGAGATGGGAGCGGGGAGAGAGACCAAGCAGGACGTCATCGATCCTGCGACAGGAATTGTTTTTCACCGGAAAACCGGCGATCTCGTGTACTCTGAGTTGCCTTTCGCAACCCTGCACCTCCGGCAGAAGGACGAATCGCGAAGCGTCGAATTCACGCAAACCTTGCTCTCAAACTGTCGATTTTCGAGCGTTGATTAACTGTTCATCGCCGCTTCCAGAACCTCGATTGCGAAAACGTCCCAACCCGCAGCCGAGAGCGCGATCGGGCGAACTTCTTTGACCCTTGAGATCGCTTGATGGGGAGTCATGCCTAGCTTCGCGCAGAGGTAGTAACTAAGGAAAAGTCCCGTCCGATCTTTGCCTGTGCGGCAATGAACAATAACGGGACGCCCCATTTGAATTTGCGATTCGACAAAAAAGTAGGCTGTCGGCAAGGCTCGAAGGCAGTAATCGAGGTCGTTTTCCTGGGGAGGGGCGTGGCTGGACATCGGCGTGCAACAGTAATCAATTCCAGCCTTTCGCATTTCAGCAGGGTTCACGTCCTCGCCGTCATTCAACGACAAGACAGCTCGTATTCCGCTTTCATACAACTCCTCAGGCTCCCATGCGACATAGTTCGGACCGCACCTGCCGCCCAAATGACCTGAATACAACCAGAAAACTTCCTGCATAAAGACTTCTCCTCAAACCATACTAGTCCGATCATTAAGATTGTAGCACGGAGTCGATAGTTTATAAATATACAAGAAAATTTGATTTATTGCCGAGTCGCCAATCAACGGGTATCATCTAAGGACATTCGGCAAACCAAAACTGAAAGAGAAGGGCGGGGTGAGATGATTCAATCAGGCGGGTACATACGAGACATCCTGAAAGCGAGCGCGGGAGGAGTTGTGACGGCGCATGGGTGGGTGAAGACGCGGCGAGACAGCAAAGGACTTTCATTCCTGCAGTTGAACGACGGCTCCGGGTTTGCAGATCTGCAAATCGTCATCGAAGCGGGAGCCATCTCAGAAGAAATTCTTAAGCAAGTGACTACCGGAGCCTGCATCGCAGTCACCGGCGATCTTGTCGAATCGCCGGCGAGCGGGCAAGCGGTCGAGTTGAAGGCTAAGGAGATTCACCTTTTTGGAGCGGCGGACCCTGCTTCGTATCCGTTGCAGAAGAAGGGGCATACGATGGAGTTCCTTCGGGATATCGCGCACCTTCGGACACGCTCCAACACGTTCGGCTCCGTTTTTCGAGTACGAAACGCCCTTGCCCGCGCAGTACACAATTTCTTTCAAGAGCGCGGATTTCTCTATGTACAGACCCCTGTCATCACCGCTTCGGATGCTGAGGGCGTCGGCGCGATGTTCGGAGTCACTACCCTCGATCTGCAGAATATTCCTCGTTTGAAAGAGGGAGACAAGACGGGGCAGATCGACTTTTCGCAGGATTTTTTCGGCAAACCCGCTTTTCTAACCGTGAGCGGACAGCTTGAGGCGGAGATTTTCGCACTGTCTTTCTCGAACGTCTACACTTTTGGACCTACTTTCCGAGCGGAGAACTCGAACACGCCGCGACACCTCGCCGAGTTCTGGATGATCGAACCGGAAATGGCTTTCTGCGATCTGCAAGGCGATATGGAGCTTGCGGAGGCTTTCCTGAAGTACGTTATCGCAAGCGTGATGCGAGACTGTCCGGACGATCTGGAGTTCTTCAACAAGCGAATCGACAACACGGTCATAGAGACGCTGGAGAACGTGGTCAACAACGATTTCGAACGAATCACTTACACGGAGGCGGTGGCGATTCTTGAGAAGAGCGGGAAAAATTGGGAGTTCCCCGTTCATTGGGGCGTCGACCTTCAGTCGGAACATGAGCGCTATCTAACGGAAGAGACGTTTAAGAAGCCTGTCATCGTGACGAACTATCCGAAGGAAATCAAAGCTTTTTATATGCGGGCGGACGACGACGGCAAGACAGTTCGAGCGATGGACGTTCTTGCTCCGCGAATCGGGGAGATTATCGGCGGCAGTCAGCGTGAGGAGCGACACGACGTCCTCCTGGATAAAATTCGCGCCAATCATTTGCCGGAAGAGGCTTATTGGTGGTACCTCGATCTTCGGAAATACGGTTCTGCGCCCCACGCA
>JAYVOT010000752.1:0-4484 GCA_043757795.1 Chthonomonadaceae bacterium
TCAAGTCCTAGAGCGATGAATAGCGGGTGAAGTTTGTGAGGGAAAAGGTCTCCCACAAGTCCGGAGCCGTATTCCCAATATTTTCTCCATCGGAAGAAACGATCCGCATCGTACTCTTTGGGCTGGGTTCCCTTGCGGAAAGTCTCCCAATCGACATGAGCTACCCCTGAAGCGGTCGGACCAGCGTCTAGGTCGAATCGACCGTAGTTGTTCCATTCTCCGACTCGTCCGTTACGCATGTAGTTGCCCTGCGCGACAACAGGATGACCCAGTTTTCCTGATTTCACGATCTCGGCGACCGCTTTGTACTTAGGATCGGTACAGCCCTGAGAACCGACCTGAAGGGTTTTTTTCGTGCTTTTGACGGTGTCGTAGAGTTTGAAAGCCTCTTCAACGGTTTTGCACATCGGCTTCTCGATGTAGACGTGCTTGCCGGACTGCATCGCCGCGATCGCGACCTCGGCGTGCCAGTTGTCCGAGGTAGCCACGACGACCGCGTCGATGTTCTTGTTGGACATCATTTTTCTGAAGTCAGTGTAGGTTTGACTGTCAGTGAGGTTCATCTCTTTCTGAGCCTCTTGAATGCGTCGACCGTACAGGTCGCAGACAGCGATCTGTTCGGTGTTGTTGTCAGCCGCTTTGCCTTTCATCAGTCGAACGTGCGCTCCGTATCCTTGCACGCCGACTCCCACATGACCGAGGTGTATTCGGTCGTTCGCGCCTTTAATTCGCGCCATGCCTTCCGCTGTGGTCGGCATCACGCTCGCTGTGATAGCAGTCGCTGCAACCGTAGCCGCCCCGCCGATAAACTGTCTGCGGGATTTTTGACCGCTCAAATTGTCACTCATTGTTCGTATTCTCCCTTGCGTAGAACCTGATAATGCGATTCGGCGACCACTTCCCTCTGACATCGAAAGCTTTAAGAGGGTAAAATGATCGGAACCGCTGCGTTCGTGGATTTTAGATTATGAACCAATCCGGTTTGAACTCGATGCGAGTTTGAGAGTTGATCGCCTCATTCGCTTTAAACGCGACTACCGTCGCTTGAAAACCTTCTTTTGCGCCGACTTTCGGTTTTTTGGCGGTCTGAATTGAAGTGATGAAGGCGTTGATGGCCTGATAGAGCGAAGTCTTGGAGACGTCCGTTCCTACCTTGCCAGGCGCATTGCCAAGAGCTAATTGCTTGGAAGCGTCTGCAACCAGTGCGATTCCGGAGCCGAGTTTCAGCCCGGTTCCGTTCTCCGGGATGCCGATAGAGAAGGTGTCCTGTCTTGCGTATCCTTCCCAACCCAGTGTCGGTGCGTCGCCCTCTTTGAACATCCAGGCGCGTTGATCTCGCAACTGTATGGAAGCTTTCGTGCCGTAGAACATCTCGTAGGAACCCTCATAAGAAGTATTGAGAGTCGATTCGTAGAGGTAGTTGACGCCGTGCGGATATTCGATAAGACACTGATTCGTGTCATTGACTGTTCTTCCGTCGTGTTTTTCCTGTATGCTTCCCAATCCGCTTACAGCGATAGGCAGAGCTTTGTATATCCAGGTTGCAGTGTCGATTTGATGAATGCCGATTTCGCCAACCATTCCGAGGGAGGTCTCTTTGAAAAGTCTCCAGTTCAACTCACGCGCCCTTGAGTCGTCCGGCCATTCTCGGCGCCAGGTTTGCCGTTCATGATACTGCGCTCGACCTCCGATGAGGTTCCCGGCGTTCTGAGCCTCAAAGAAACCGAGCACGTGAAGCGCCTGAGCGTTGTTTCTGACTTGCAATCCCGGTTGAAAAAACGTTTTTGCGTCCATTCCAGCTTTCGCGATCGCACGCGCCTCTTCGAGATCGTTTGAAAGAGGGGCTTCGACATAGACGTGTTTGCCGGCGGCAATAGCGTCGAGCGCGATCTGTTTGTGCTTGTGCGTGGGAGTCGCGATGAAGACAGCCTGAACGGATTTATCGTCCAGAACCTTCCGATAGTCGTTGACGAATTTCGCCGACGGCACAAGCGCAGTGGCTTTCCGTAGGAAGGAAGCTCCCTCAAACGTATCGCACATCATCGTGACCGGGGCGATGGAAGCTCCGAGTTTAGCAAGAGACTTAAGCATCTCTTGTCCCTGTGCGCCAAGTCCGATCACGGCGCAGTTGACGGGCGGACCGGAGGGCGCATCCGTTTTCTTCTCGTCCGCAAGGAGTTCGACAGCGCAGGAAGCCAGTGTGAGAGCTATGCCGGAAGCGGCTGTATTATGTATGAAATCTCTTCGATTCATCTTAAAATCATCTTTCTTTTGCCAGGGTAGAAATAAATCGAACTATATAGATATTATTCTAACTCTGTTTCATCCATAAGTCAAGCGATTTGAAATTCCACTTACAAAAACCGTTCTTCGAACGAAAAAGGCTTTCACACATCTGCTTAGCTGACACATGGGCTAGCCTGCGACGCCGCTGATAATTCCGCCCATATGTCCTGTAAGAGCTATCAAAATCGCCGCTATCGTTGCGATCGCCCAATAGAGCTTTGCAAAGGGTTGGTCGGAAGTTTTCGTCCTATGGCGCACAATCCACAAAACGCTCAGCAGAATTGAAGTGACTATCGCAAGTATCAGGTGTAGCCTTAGGTCTCCTTCAAGCGGAGTTCCTCTCAATTTGATTTGCCAGGCGAGAATACCGGTCGTGATTGAAAGCCAACTTGTCACAGTCGCCGCTATCAAGTTTAGGTAAGCAGCTGAGTTGAGAGAAGCGTTCTTTCTAAGCGAGCCTATAGCGTCCAAAAACAGACTGAAGAGGAACAGAGCGATAGGGAAATGGACGATTGCAGGGTGTTGCGCGTTCCGTGCCAGGAGAGTCGACTGTACTGAAAAAGCGTTTTCGCTCTGTTGTACCTGAGCGGGTTTTGTTTTAGAGGGGGGGAGTCCGGCAGGCTTGCTCGCGGAATCGCCGGGCAGAGTGTCTGATTTGAATTCGTAACCGTTGGAAAATCCGTCCCCGTCGGAGTCCGATTCATCTAGCGATCGCAACGAAGTCGCCGTCAACTCCTTGCCTGCGCCGGATTTCAGAACGCCCTGAACGTCTTTGCCATATGGGTTCAAATGCGTCGCATTCGTCGCCCCGGTGTGGCAAAGGTTGCATTTTGCGGAGTCGAGCTTGCCCCCCGCTTTGAAGCCGTATGCAATTTTCGCCGTATCGAGAAAGATAGGAAGAGCGAAGGCTTTCACTGAAGCGAGAGAGGTCAAAAGCAAGCAGGCTAAAAAGATTGGAGAACCCCTGAAAAAGTCCGATATTTGGGTTCTATCTATTGTGGGAAGGCGCATTGAGCGGCGGTCCTTTATAATTGCGAAATATGACAATTGTTGGGAAGTTATGTCCCTTCAGGAACGAAACATTATGGGCAGTCAGACGCTCGCCCACGAGAAATGTTACATTCCACGCTCTCGTCTTCGTGATCCTTAAGGTATGCGACTGCAATGGAAATAAAAGACACCCTCTTCGATGGTCTGAAAGAGGGTGTGAAGTATCCGCTTGCATGTTGGGACGCAGGGGGAAGGCGCTGGAAACTACTCGCTCGGCTGTTGCTCAGGCTCTTCTTTTCGATTGATGAACCGTCTTGCGCCCCGATAGGCTTTTTGGTAGTATCCGCTAAAATTATCCACGCGAACGCCGCCGGATTTTCGACTCGCCGCATGAACGAATTTTCCGTCTCCCACATACATCCCCACATGCGAAATGCCGGGTCTTGTCGTGTGAAAGAAAATTAGGTCTCCGGGCTTCAAGTTCCCCTGATTGACGGACTTGCCTGCTTTGGACTGTTCAGCGGCTGTTCGAGGAATGTTGATTCCTTTTCTGCCGTAGACATACTGCGTGAAACCGGAGCAGTCGAAAGCTCCGGGGCGAGAGGCTCCAAAGCGATAAGGAGTTCCGCGATACGCGTAAGCCGTTCTGACGATCTCATTTGCAGCAATGGGGGCGTCCGCTTCCGGTCTCACTTTGTGAGAAGGCGTGTAGTTCGAGCCGTTATCGGCCACGACGGATTGACGACGTGTCCTGGCGTGATGCGCGACTGCGGCAGGCGCGCCGTGATGTCTGACGAAAGAGCGCGCGACATCCGCACGACGCGTATGCTTCCAACTCGCCGCTTGATAAGAGTGGTGACGATGACTTTTGTGCGAGGCTTTCGCAACCCATTTCGAGTGACGATGCGTCGCATGTCGATGCGAATGAGAGGATGCGAGCGCGACTTCAGCATGGTGATGCCGTTTCACTCTCCGGATCGAGCCATCGTTGTGATGCGCGATGTAATCCTGTTTGTGCCATCGGGAGGAGCCATTGCGGCGCAGGGAGTGCGCTAGAGCGTGGCGATGAGAGGAGACGATGTGCTTCGCTTCCAGAGAAAACTTTCCATGGCGCCTGGCTTTGTGTTGTGCGTAGAGGCTCTTGAGGTGGCGGGCTTTGTAATGTGCGGAGGCGCTTCTTGCGTGATCCGTCTCTGAATGATGTTTGA
>JAYVOT010000753.1:0-4479 GCA_043757795.1 Chthonomonadaceae bacterium
CGCGCTTTTGCCTGAAAGTCGTCCATTTCCAAAATTCGGATAACGTCTTCCAGATCATTGAGCTTGACGTTCTCTCGCGCTATTTTTCTCGGCAACAGATCTATGTCGGTCGCAAAAACGACTTCGGCTCCGAGCCTTGCCGCCGCTAGCGAAAGAATCCCGCTTCCTGTCCCAATGTCCGCAACAATCATGCCCGGTTTTACGAGGTCTTCAAGGGCTTCGAGACAAAGTTTCGTCGTAGGGTGTCCCCCTGTTCCGAACGCCATTCCGGGATCGATCTCCAAAATGAGATCGTCTTTCTCCGGCAAGAAAAACTCCCAACTCGGCTTGATGACGATGCGTTTCCCAATGCGAATAGGCTTGAAATACTGTTTCCAGGCGTTCGCCCAATCTTCGTCTTCAGCGTATCGAATCGTAATGCCCTCGACTAGCCTCGGCAAGCCAAACTCTTCAAGGCGATCAAGATGCAACTTTAGAAGCGTAATTCTCCCTGTAAGTTCGTCCGTGACAGGCAAGCTGCCCTGAATTTTAACAGGGTTGTCGCCGGTCATCATCACCCCGCCGCACCCATGATCAATGTAAGCATAGGCTACGGCATCGACCGCCTCGGGAGCGCACAAAACGGTCATCTCCGCCCAACGCATCTTTCGTCCGCCCTTCAATTTCAAAACGACGAGATTTCTCGTCAAATTTAGTTATGATTGCCCAGCAAACGACCTAGAAAACTCTTCCCGCCTGCAGGGTCTTCAATCGTTTCGCCCATCGTTGCTGCAAACTGTTTCAAGAGTGATTTTTGTTCGGCGGAGAGCCTTGTCGGAACGACGACTTGAATGAAAACATGCAAATCGCCCTTGCCTCTGCCATGCAGATCAGGCACGCCTTTGCCCTTCAAAAGAAACTCTTGTCCGCTTTGAACGCCTTCCGGCAGTTTCAAATCTTCAAATCCGGCTACGATAGGGACTTGAATCGTTCCTCCCAACACGGCGCGAGTGAAACTGATTTCCGCTTTTGAGAAAAGATCGTTGCCTTCACGATCAAAAACAGGGTGCGGTTGAACATGTACGACGATGTAGCAGTCGCCGGACGGTCCGCCGAATGCGCCTACATCCCCCTCGCCCGGCAAGTGAATTCTTCTTCCGGTATCAATTCCAGCAGGAACTTTAATGCCGCGTTCTCTTGTTTTTCGAACTCTTCCGCTGTTGCATTTTCCGCATGCGTTAAGAATCACTTTGCCCGTTCCCCTGCATTTTCCGCAGGGTTGCGTGCTGACGAAATTCATGAACGGAGTGCTCTGAGAGTACCGAACCTGCCCTGCGCCTTTGCACTGCGGGCAGTCTTCCGGCTTCGAACCGGGTTGCGAGCCGTTGCCTCGACAAACTTCGCACGTCTCCATTCGCGGGTAACGAAGAATTTTCTCAGCGCCGGAAGTCGCCTCTTCAAGAGTCATTTCCAGCTCAACGACGACATCATCTCCCTGCATGACCGGGGCCGCGGTTCTCCCGCCCCCGCTTCGCCCTCCTCCGGACTGTTCATGAAGGAACGAAAAAATGTCCGCTACGTTGAAAATATCATCGGTTTCGGCGAATCCGCCGAAACCTCCGCCGGCGCCTTGATTTAATCCCGCTTCGCCGAACTGATCGTATTTTCGTCTTTTAGAGTCGTCGCTTAAAACGCCGTAGGCGCTCTGTATCTCCTGGAATTTTTGGGATGCATCCGCCGCTTTATTGACATCGGGATGATACTTCTTCGCAAGATTTCTATATGCTCTTTTGACCTCTTCAGCACTCGCGCTTTTCGCAACCCCAAGCGTCTGGTAATAATCTTGAGCTTGTGCAGCCATATTCGTTACACCTTATTCTAAATGATGGTATTCCGGATTTGAGCGAATATCAATCGCTCTCCAAGTTTGATGAGAACTGCGTTGGCGTCGCTTCAAAAGTAAAATGAATTTTGAGCGCTTCAGTCTAAACATCACTGGCAGTCACTACCGGATGAATTTGCAAAACTTGCTTTTTGGAACTTCAAAAACCTGAGCTAGTTGCGTCAAGTTTTACTGTCGGCGACAGTTTCCCAGAGAAGACGAATTGCAAAGAGTTTGCCCGTCGCAAAAATTTGCGGCCAAGGATTGCACTTCTTCTATCCGAAGCGAGGTTCGCGACTACTAGCTTGAACCCAACTCGCCTGCCAGCTTTTTGATCGCTTCCGAACTAAGCCCTGTGGAGTGATCGATCTGAATTTTCTGTTTTTTGCCGGTGTTTCGCTCGACAGCGGTCACGTGTACGATCCCGTTGACGTCGATATCGAACGTCACTTCGACCTGCGGAACCCCTCTTCGCGCTCTTGGAATGTCTTTAAGGTGGAAATCCGCAAGGAATTTGTTGTATCGCACCAGTTCCTGCTCGCCCTGAAACACTCGGACATTGACCTGCGATTGTCCGTCAACCGCCGTCGTGAAAGTTTTCGTTCCTTGAGTCGGAACTTTCGTATTGCGATCAATGATTTTCGTCATCACTCCGCCTTGAGTCTCGATTCCCAGGCTTAATGGCGTGACGTCCAATAAAACCGTATCTGCGACTTCGGCGTTCATGATGCCGCCTTGAAGAGCGGCTCCAAGCGCAACCGCTTCGTCCGGGTTCAATCCCTGAAAAGGTTCTTTTCCGAAAAATCGTTTCGCGAGAGCCTGAACCGCTGGCATTCGCGTCGATCCGCCAACCAGAAGGATTCGGTCAATCTCCGATTCGCGCATTGACGAATCGCTGAGAGCCTGCTTTGTCGGCTTTATGAGCCTCTCAAGCAAATCGGCGCAGAATCTTTCAAACTGAGTACGGGAGAGATCGACATCAAGGTGCAGGGGTCCCTCCGACCCTGAAGTCAGAAAAGGCAGGTTCACATTGGTAGATGTTTTTGAAGAGAGTTCAATCTTCGCCTTCTCTGCAGCTTCCAGAATGCGTTGCATCGCCAGTTTGTCCCGCTTGACGCTTGAATTGTTTTGTTTTTCAAATTCGTCGGCGAGCCAATTCACAGTGCGATCGTCCCAATCGTCTCCTCCAAGCTCCGTATCGCCTGAAGTCGCTTTGACCTCGAACAGTCCGTCGCCAAGCTCTAATATGGAGACGTCGAAAGTGCCGCCGCCCAGATCCCAAACTAAAACGTTCTCGATTTCCTCTTTTTGAATGCCGTAAGCAAGGGCGGCGGCGGTAGGCTCATTTAAAATTCGGACTACTTCCAGTCCTGCGATAGCTCCCGCATCTTTGGTTGCCTGCCTTTGCGCGTCTGAGAAATAGGCAGGGACAGTAATAACCGCCCTAGTCACTTTCTCGCCGAGGTAGGCTTCCGCATCGAGCTTTAGACGTTGCAAAATCATCGCGGATATCTCTTGAGGAGTCATCTGCCGATTGTCGATCTCAACAACGTGATTTGTGCCCATCTTCCGCTTGATGCTTCGAATGGTTCTCTCCGGCAGAGCCAGAGCTTGCCGTTTCGCGAGTTGGCCCACCAGCCGTTCGCCGCTTTTGTTGAATCCTACTACTGAGGCGCAGAGACGATTTCCATCCGATAAAGTGATGACAGTCGCCTCTTGCCCCTCCACTACTGCGATGACCGAGTTGGTTGTCCCCAGGTCAATTCCTACGATCTTGGGCATTCGAGCGCTCTCCCTCACCATTTCCGACGATCACTAATCTTCTTCGTCCGAATCCGGAATCATGTCTTCTTCCTCATCGTCTCCGTCGGCGTTCGTTCCGCCGCCGCTGCCGATCGTAAAGGCGTCAACCGGCACGATTTCGTCTCCCTCGTCCCCTAAATCGTCATCGTCCATATCCGGCTCAGCGCTTCTAAAGGCTGCGAGTTGAGAGGCGGTGTCTTGCTCGCTGTCCAGAGCAAGCACGGGACCAGCCGCAATAATGTCTTCCATCGTAGGAATGTTCGGCTTGAGGGCGATGCGAGAGGCGGTGACGGCCGCGTCCTCCACCACTCTTTTGATGATCGCTCCCTCGCCTATCTCTTCAAGGGCGACGGTCAAAGGATTAGGAGATTTGCTGTCGGTCAATCTGCGAGCGTTGTCTTTAATCTGTCTGGCGCGTTTTGCAGCCATGATGACGAGAGCGTACTTGCTCTCCTGCTTGTCTAGTTTATCGGGCGAGGGATAGATGCTCATAATTAAATCGAGGCTCCTTCATTCGTGGGGAGAGAGATCGCGTCGAGTCTCAGTCCGGTATGCTTCAAAACTTTTTTATTAGTTGCACATGAAATTGGATTTAGCAAATGATATTCTACCACATATTGCCGACAGTTTGGACTTTCTGCATAGCTGAAAACAGAGCGAGCGCATCTTAATTACCCATGTTGCGCAAACGATAGAGCGCCATCATCTAGAATAGAGTCCCATGACTAAAGGGGCTGTGAAAGTATTCGATAGAAAATCTGTTCCGAAAAACTCACCCTTTCAGGATGCCCGGAGAACCGCCTCTGGACACAAAA
>JAYVOT010000754.1:0-4466 GCA_043757795.1 Chthonomonadaceae bacterium
TTTTCCTTCATGCTGCGTTTCGTGAGAAGTCGTGATGATTTGCACATGATGCCCGACAGCGACTCTATCGCCTATGACTATTCTTTCGTTTAGATCGAGATAGAGCGGGGAGGTGATTTGACAATCCTCCCCGATAGAGAAATTGCCAATGACATCTCCTCCGCCAGCAAGTTCCATTTTCCCCATCACTATGGAACGTGCTCCAATTTTGATGCCGAAAGCTCGGTACAAGCGAGTACGCACCCTGTTGAAAGAGAATCGAGGCAAGAAAAAAAGCGCGATATTTAGAACTCTCAAACGAAAATGGAAGGCTGACAACTCCCCGGAAATCGCCCTGAGAATTTTACTCACTTCAACCTGCTCTCCCGCATTCAAAAAATGAGTTTTAATGAAAGCTATCCAAACTTGATCCTAGCAACGCTCGTTTTGAATGCTGCGATCCATCGACTTCGAACCCTAAAAAGCAACGATCATCACGAACGCTTATTGAATTTTCGTAGAACATTCGCGTTCAATGATGGAGAGTTAATTCCGTCGAGAGCGCAATTACGCCTTGTACCAGTTGAACATCATCCAACTGAAAAGCAGCAGAATAAGAGCCAACCAACCGCGCCATTCTAGTTTTTTTGAAAAGATGCCTATCCCTACAAGTAAGAATAGCAGATGAAAGTCGTATCTCAAGTCAGCCTCCGCTCAAAATGCCGAATATAACGCTCAAAACTTCATTCCATTCTAATGAGCGTAATGGACCAGGGGGGAAGATGCAGTTTGCTTTCGTCCGAATCGATTGCAATTTTCCCTAAATCCTCAATCCCGTTCAGATTCGCTTTCGAGTAACGATATCCCTTCGCGACCCTATTGTTCTTGCCGCTTAAAAACTTCAATCGCACTGCCTGCTCGCTCGTTTCCTGTCGGTTGATGAGCATTATCGCAGGCTTACCGGTTGTTGAGTCTAAGCTTGCATACGCGGAAACGTCATTAGGTCGCTTAGAAATCGCCTTCACGGCGATCTCTCCGAATCCGTTTCCCTGCCCGTCTGCATTTCGAAACATCTTATAGGCGAAAAATCCAGGCGTCCCAGCCTTTGGGGAAGTCCAATAACAAGCCATGTCTACTTGTTCTCTGCCTAAAATACCTAGAACTTCCGCGACTGCCAATCCGCCGTTAAGAGTGTCGTCTGCGCCCCAATTCCATTCCGTCAATCCGATTTTGGTGCCGGGGTAGTTTTCTCTGACCCATTCTTTAAGTCGAGGAATCAGTTTCACAGGTTCGTTGACCCAAGATTCGTCTCCGTAAGAGTCATCCCAGAGACTTCGCACGCTTCGAAGGCGCAATGCGTTCGTCTCTGCGTCTTTCGCGCCGGAATAAACTCCGGTTGCCTGCGGATAGTAGTGAACGTCCAAAATATCCAACGTTCTGTTTCCCCGCTTCTTGTCCGAATTCGAGACGCTCTTCAGGAACCAGGGCAAAAACGGGACGTCCCCATGTTTTTTTCGATCTGCAGCGGTATGATAACGATCATTTCCTTCGTCCCTGGGAGAGTAGAAGTATCCTGACCACCCCCAGGAGACCGGACCTGTCACTTGCGCCGAAGGATCGACCTCTTTTACAGCGGAAGCGTAGTCTAAAAAAGCGTGAAGAATCTCGTCGTAGTCCGGTTTGACAGGGTGCATATCTCGATGCGTACCGGACCAAAGGTCGGGTTCGTTGTCCATCGCATAGTAACGAACGCCCCCTTTGTCCGCTGAACCAAAACGTTTTTTTAGATGAAATACCCACTCGTCTTGAGCTACGAAGTCGTCTTTCAAATTTGGCGGATCAGTAAAAGGCTTCCCTTTTCTTGCGACAGACCGTTGCGAAACTCGCTTTCGGTTCTCGGCGGGGTCATATCCGACTATCGCATTCGAACCGGGAGAGAGAGGATCTCCCCCTTTTGCCGGAACGCCAAGCGATCGGGAGCTATTCTTGTCGTTTTTCGCCACCCAACCAAGCGTCGGGATCGTGAGCAACATTTCTGCTCCGTGCGACCGATTGATTTCAATTCCTTTATCCGCAGCTCCGGAGGGAAGGCGATCCGACGGCGTATTCTGATCGTAGTTCCCGTTTCTAAACTCCCAGTCTCCAGCAGCGTTCCAGCAGTTTCCCTTTTCCCAGTTGTATCTGCTAGCGGGGTTTCCGCCCCAGCGCGTCAGCTTGAGTCGCAAGTCACGATAGTGCGCCTCGGAAGGATTCGCCATTCCATAGATCATTGGGCTGATCGGCCCGATCACTTCGGACGCATAGATTTCAACGGCGACTGCGTCTTCTTCCCCTTCAATTTTCGGCAAGCCGCCATCACGCGAGTTCGGCAGCGGCAGCGTCGCTCTGAAGCACAAAACTCCCGTGCACGCCAGTCCCAACACAAGGGCTACGCCTTTTCGTGGGTTCATCTAATCTGCTTTCTTAGACTCTTTTCTTAGACTCTGACCGGCTCGATATGAACCGAAGATTGAATGCCGGTTCTGCGAATTTCCTGTTTGTAGGGGGTCATCTCCACGGCATCCGGAGGCATTTCAGGCGATTGCGCCAAAATGAAAATGTCCGTCATTTTCTCGCGATTCAACAAATGTCTCATCGTATCCCCCGGAATTATTCGCATTCGCCCTTCCAACTCGCGCGAGCGTTTTTCCAGCCTGAAGAGCGTTGAGAGAAGATAGACATCCGCGTAAGTGATCGCTCGAAGGTCTATGTCCGTTTTTTTCCCGGAAGCGAGGAGTCGGTTGCAAACCGTCTCCAGATTTCTAGCGGTATTGTGATCCGCAGCCCCTTCCACTTCAATGACGGCGGAAGTTTCGCCGGACCAAACTCGCCAATGAAGCCCCACAGGATGTTTATTAGTAAGAGCTTGAGCGAGTGAAGGCGCTATCATTTCGGCGGTGTAGCTCAGTTGACTTCGAAGGAGAATTTTGCGAATTGCAAGAGGAACAGCTACTAGTGAAATATCAAGACTATAAAACGCCGCTCTTTTTGGCAGGTTGATAAGCATTCCCAGTGCGCTGCCGTCGAGGCCGGTCACGTTCTGCATATCCATTATCAGATGCGTTCTGGATTGAAGCGCCTCCTCCGCCGCTTCTTGCAGTGCGGGAAGCGACTCCTGGGACAGTTGCCCCGAAAGGGACAGTACAGTGCAATCCCCTACTCTGGCGGAGTGCATCTCCATCGGCGCGCCGACATGATGACGAACGGCAGACCACTGCCAGAGAAGGTATCTTCCAAACTGCCAAATGTCTTTAGTGTATCGCTTCCAGAGTCTTTTCGGCTCCTGACCGAGCCGGTACAGCCATTCTAAACCGCTTTTCTGCATCCACATCGGAGCGCGTGAGATCTGCCCTGCGATAAAATCGAAGGTTCCGCCAATTCCTATGCAGACCGATACGTCTTTCAACGCTTCTTGATGGAGGTGAATCCACTTCTCTTGTTTCGGATTTCCAAAAGCGACCAACAGAATATCAGGCTTAGCCTTCTGAATTTCATCAAGTATTGACTTCGAATCCATCTCCACAATTTTTGCTAACGGAGGCGAGATGCATCCGACGATCTGCAATCCTGGATTCTGTTCCTCCAGTCGCTCTTTCGCTTTTTTAGCTATTTCGGGTTTTGCGCCGAGCATGAACACTCTATAACCGTTTTCAGCTGCGAGCTGAGCCAGAGCGGGCACGATATCCGCTCCGGTCACGCGCTCCGGCAAAGGAGAGCGCATCATTTTCGCCGCCCATAGGAGAGGCATGCCGTCCGGCATCACGAGATCGGCGTTTCGCAAAATGTATCGAAGTTCAGGATCGTCCAGAGCGTTGATTAGAAAGTCAGTGTTAGCTGTGGCGATCTGGTGAAATTGTCCCTCTTTAATGAATTGCGCCATCCGATCCAAAACCGCTTTTGTGTCTAGCGCATCAATAGGGGTTCCAAGTATTCCAACAGTTTGACGCATACTTCAACTCGTTTTCTCTAAAGCCCGGGAAAATTCTTCGCATTGCGAATGCGCTGCGACCGCTTCGACTCGAAGTCTCAAAAATTAGACGAAATTCAATCCAAACTTCTCCGTTCAGTGCGTTTCCAACCTCCGCTGGAGCGCGTCACAAGCATCACCCCATAGACAGCGAATTTCCAAACGATGTATGCCGGGGCGAATAGCGCTGAGAAGGCGATGTTTGACGGAACTTTCGCAATCCACATTCCTCCGAAGAGGTAAACCGCTTGCATAAAAAGCAAGGTTGCGAACCCAACCCCGTACCAGAGAGCTGATTGCCAATGAAAGATGATCCGCACTGCGAAGGAAACGATCATCAACAAAAATGGAAAAGCGAACATCTCCGCAAACGGCGGAATAATCAACTCTGCCGCACGATCCAGCAAAACCGGGTTCTTGCGTCTTATTCCCTCTTTCAAAAGAGATGGAGCCGTTTGAAAAAGAAGATGATACCTGCCGC
>JAYVOT010000755.1:0-4465 GCA_043757795.1 Chthonomonadaceae bacterium
GATTATCTTGTCAAGAATGTTCCGAACAATAACGCCAGAGTCGGACTCTGGGGAATCTCCTATCCGGGTTTCTATGCAGCCGTTGGCGCGGTGAATTCGCATCCCGCCCTGAAAGCGGCTTCTCCCCAGGCGCCTGTCTCAGATTGGTTCATTGGAGACGACTTTCATCATAACGGCGCTCTCTTTCTAATGGACGCGATCAGCTTCGCAAAATTCGGACAATCAAAAGAGGCGGCGGCTTTATCGAGCAAATCGATAGATACGGCAGGAGACCCTTTCCAATTCTATTTGAAACACGGCTCCCTCTCCGAACTAACGAACACCTACTTCAAGGAGACGGATGGGTTGTGGAAGTTTGTCATGGAGCATGGGACTTATGACGAATACTGGCAGTCTCGTTCTCTGCCGAACCGAATGACGGGGGTTCACTGCGCTGTGATGACGGTCGGAGGCTGGTTCGATGCCGAGGACTGTTGGGGAGCGCTTCATACCTATAAAGGAACGGAAGCCCTCAATCGAGGAATTAAGAACTCGCTCGTAATGGGACCCTGGTATCACGGGATGTGGGCGTCGCCGGACGGAACTAAGTTCGGCAACCAGGATTTCGGGATGAACACCTCCGCCTATTTCCAGGATGAGATCGAGTTTCCATTCTTTGACTCCTACCTTCGCGGCGATGGACGAATGAAACGACCTGAAGCCCAGGTCTTTCAAACCGGATCCAATCGGTGGCGAACCTTCGCACATTGGCCCCCCACCGAGGCAAAACAGACGAAACTCACCCTTCATTCCGGGAATACGGCTTCTTTCACTGCTGCCTCTGAGAATGAGAGCGACTCTTTTGATCAGTATTTGAGCGATCCGGCAAACCCGGTTCCTTATCAAGGCGGAACGATTAAGGGAAGAACCCGTGAGTACATGATAGACGATCAAAGATTCGCATCGAAGAGGAGCGACGTTTTAAGCTATCGCAGCGAAGTTCTGACTAATCCGGTAAACGTAGCCGGTCCTGTCATTGCGGATATTCACCTGGAATCCGATTCATCGGACGCTGATCTGATCGTCAAGATCATAGATATTTTCCCAGGCGATGCGCCCGGAAAGTTGGCAGGCTATGAGATGTTGTTGCGCGCGGAGGTGATGCGAACGAAATTTCGAAAAAGCTGGTCGAACCCCTCCCCTCTCGCTCCCGGTCATGTTGAGGAGGTGAAATACGATATGCCGGACGTATGCCACACATTCTTGCCCGGACATCGCATTATGATACAGATACAGTCCTCCTGGTTCCCGCTTGTCGACAGAAATCCGCAACAGTACATGGACATCTACAAAGCGAAATCGGAAGATTTCAAACCGGCGACGATAAAAATTCATCGCTCAAAGTTGCAGCCGTCCAGCATACTCTTCAGTATCATCCCCAATTGAACTTTGAATCGGAGCATGATCGTAGCCGGGCGCTCTCACAGCCCGGCTTGGGGAGATGAAATCAAGGTCACAAGAACAATTTGTTCGAGGTCAGAGCAGTTCCGGTCGCACTTTGGTTCCTACGCTCAAATAACAAATTTCATGCGGTATAATACGAATCTATTTTCAAGATGGAATTGGCAACGGAATATGTGAATCCGTTGCCAATTCAACATTAATTCCTCCGGAAGAAAGCTCGTTTCAGTTGATCCGCAACTTGGATACGTCAACGACGATTACTGAAAAGCCTCAAAAAAATTGAGCGAGATTTTATACGCAGTATAATGACAATTTCCGCATGAAACCAAACTCAGCGGCGCCGAGGCTTTTCACACGCGGATTATTACAGCATTTGGTTCAAATTGGTTAAAGGAGAGCGTATAAATTGACAAACAACGACGTGTCGCTTGCAAATTCGCCCTCCGGGAGTGCGGCATCAGAGCCGCCTAACAAGAACTATGCCGATTATCTTGAAGAGATGTGCGAAAAAATGGAATCCGTCTACGTTCGTCTCAATCAGTATCGACCTACAGCCTCGCTCCTCTATAGACACCCCAATACTGAAGAAACGAAGCACGACTCACAGGCAAAAGGTAAGTCGCAAACAAAAGTAGAGCCTGTTTTGCAACCGCGACGCGAAGAGACGGGAGTTGACCTGGTACGCAGAGCTTTCCTTTTCTCAGAAGAGAAGCACCGTCATCAAGTTCGCAAAAGCGGAGAACCCTACCTTGTACATCCTGTAGCGGTGACGGCTATTCTCTCAGAACTTGAAACGGACGAAGTTTCGCTTGCGGCCGGACTATTGCACGACATCGTTGAAGACTGCCCCGTCACCCTCGAAGACATTGTTTGCGAATTCGGTTCAGAGGTCGCGAGTCTGGTCGATGGCCTTACGAAGCTGCAGATAGCTGATGTTGATGAGGGTAAAGACAAAGACGAGACGCGATATGAACTTGAGATGAAACCGGCCACCGCTGAGACGTTGAAGAAACGCATGGAGTTGGCAAAAAACGCGGCAAATATCAGAAAATTGTTCGTCGCAATGGCGAAAGACTTACGCGTCATCATCATAAAATTGGCGGATCGTCTCCACAACATGCGAACTTTAAGTTCTCTTTCGCCCGCCCGCCAATATAGAATGGCTTCGGAAACCCTCCACATCTTCGCGCCGCTCGCGCATCGACTGGGAATATGGCAGTTGAAATGGCAACTTGAAGACCTTGCTTTCAAGTATGTAGAGCCGGAAGCGTTCAACGAGGTCGCGGCAATGGTCGCCCGCAACCGATCTGAAAGAGAAGACGAAGTAAAAAATGCGATCGATATCCTTCAAAAAGCGCTCATAGCGAACGGAATACAGGGGACGGTCAAAGGCAGACCAAAACATCTTTACAGCATCTACAACAAGATGAAGGAGCAGAGTCTCAACTTTTCCGATCTTTTCGATCTTACGGCGCTTCGAGTAATTGTTCATACTCACGGGGAGTGCTATCAAACCCTCGGCGTGGTGAGCGGCCTCTGGATTCCCATTCCGGATATGTACACGGACTATATCGCTCAAAGTAAAGGAAATCTCTATCAATCGCTCCATATCAAAGTGTTTGGTCCCACGGGTGCGCCGATAGAAGTGCAGATTAGAACCTGGGAAATGCATCGAACAGCGGAGTTCGGACTTGCGGCGCACTGGCAATACAAAGAAGGCGGTAAAACAAACGACAACTTCGAGAAGAAACTTGCGTCGTTGCGTCAGCAGATGTTCGATTGGCAGGCGGAAAATAAAGACCCCACCGAATTCCTTCAGAACGTAAAAGACGACTTGCTCAATGATTTTGTTTTCGTACGAACTCCAAAGGGAGACATTTTTGATCTTCCGATTGGAAGTACGCCTGTTGATTTCGCCTTCCGAGTTCATAGCGATGTAGGACAACACTGCGTCGGAGCCAGAGTCAATTTAAAGCCGGTTCCCCTGAACTACCAGTGCAAAAATCAAGACATGATCGAAATCGTCACTCGAAAGGACGCTTCCCCAAGTCGAGATTGGCTATCATTCGTCAAAACCTCCAACGCAAAAAGCCGGATCAAACACCATTTCAAACGTCTTAATTTTACCGAACACGTGCAGGCTGGGCGAGAGATGCTCGAAAGAGAGCTTAACATTCTCTTGGAGCGAGATCCGAAAGCCTGGGGCGAAAACCCTAAAGACCTCCTGAAAGATGAGTCTCTTCACAAAATCGCGCCCCTTTTCAACGTCGCAACAGAGCTTGATCTCCTGGCGGCTCTGGGGAGCGGAACCGCATCCGTCACCCGTGCGCTAAATAAGCTAAAGCCTAATTCGCCTATCACGGAAGATGCGATTTCCATCGGGGGGAAACGCACGGATGATCGAAAAGCGCAGATTATCACGGATGGTTCGGAAACGGGAAACGTGCTCTTTCGACGTTCTCGATGCTGCCTTCCCATCCCCGGAGACGATGTGGTCGGCTATATCACTCTGGGAAGCGGGTGGGCATTGCATAGAAGAATCTGCGCAAATTTGCAACAGAGTTTGAAAACAGAACCGCAACGAACGCAGAATTTTGAGTATAAAGGCAATGAAGGTCAAGTTTTTCAGGTTTTCCTTACAATAGAGTGTATTGACAGAACGAACCTTCTCTCGGATGTCGGGTTCACTTTCGGCGAAAGCAAGACGAATATCACTTCAGTCCGAACGCAATCGCACCCGGACAAAACGGCGACGATCGAACTTGCTATTGAAGCGAGGGACACGCGCCACCTCGCGACCATTTTCCAAAAAGTTCGCAATATGGGTGATATTCTCGATATTCGACGGACCTCTTTCCGACAAGAATCGAAGCTCCGACCGACGCCTGAAAACAAAAAGAAAGCAAAGTAGCCTACAGCTCCTTACGTCTTGTGCGGCCGGCGCCCCAACTTTGTGCGAACTATGCTCCCGGCGCATTTTCGTGACCTTGCCCTCAGACAACGGCGCCATTATTCAATTTTG
>JAYVOT010000756.1:0-4455 GCA_043757795.1 Chthonomonadaceae bacterium
CGGGGAATCGACTGAATACCAGTACTTGATAGCTCGTCGCGCCATTGACTGAACTCCATGAGAAGGAGAAGTTGTTTGAATTGACGCTTGCGCCGCTTGCCGGCGCTGTTTGCGAAATCGGTTGGAGGGGAAGCACCGCCACGATCGTGCTAGCGGGACTGATCGCAGTTGCTCCTGATCCGCCTGCCGGGAAATTGATCGTATCCAGTCGGGCTATTGAGTAGTAGTACTTCGAATCCGGGGTCAAGCCCAGATCGAGGTCTGAGAAACGATCCGCCAACGGGTCTCGCAAAGTCGCCACGGAGATAAAGTTCGCTTGCCCCTGCGTAATGTTGGTCGCTTGATCAATATCATAGCCATAGACATTCGTGAGGGTCGGGTCGTAGTCCCAAAACATAACCGTCTCGATCAAACTGCCGGAGGGAGTTGAACGAGTGACTGACTTGCGAACGATGTTCTTGGAATCGTGATGCTTAAGAAAATTCGACTTCGACAAAATGTATTGTCTCAGAGCTGCGTAGCCCTTTGAGGCGCCGGCGGCGCGAGTCGGAGAAAAGGGTCCTGTAATAGACTGCACGTCAAAACCGGTGACAGCCGGAATAGCGGGGCTGTTGCCTGAAGACTGATTCAATGTAAATGAGATTGTTGTCCCGGAAGCGGGCGGAAGGGATACGTTCACGTTGTTGAGAGTCTGATTCAGGTAGTTTACAAACGATGCGGCCACGGCGTAGTCGCTCCTGGCCGGCAAGTTCGTCAGTCGATAAAATCCCGTACTGTCCGTAGTTGTGCCGATGGAACTGAGATTCTGGAAAAACTTCGCTCCGGCAGCCGTAGTCGTCAAACCTAAGGAGGCGAAGACTCGCGCTCCTTTCAAAGCTCTGCCGGAGGAATCGCGAACAAACCCTGAAATCACGTTCTGTTCATTGACCGGAGACATAATAATATGCTGATTTGAGGTATCGACTTCGTTGGTCAATACCTCCACCATATTCTGGCCGCTCCAGGCTCGCCCGGCAATCGTCGTTGACGCGGTCACGGTTCCCAGAATCGAGTTTGATCCTGCAGGAACCACGACATCCGGAATGACATAGGTTCCGAACTGACTTGAAACAGCTGTCTGATTCCCGAAAGCGACTGTCGCGCCGACTATGGGAGATCCCGTCGCATCAGTGACGGTTCCGGAAAGAAGGCTTTTCGTGGCTGGGTTGTTGTTGCCGTTGTTATTGTTGTTCGAAGATCCGCCGCCGCAACCCGCCAATCCAACGGTTGCAAATGCGGAAAGCGCAAGTAGAGCGAACGAAATCGCGATTTTTCCGTGGCGGTTCAAAGTATACTGTCGTGGCGTCATTGGTGACTATCCTCCTAATGCAGTGGTCTAAGTATGAGCAAATCACAGTGGAATTCGAGCGTTTTGCCGTAGCGGAAAATTATCCGGCATCGCGTCCTGAAAAGCGAGGCTATGGATATTCCGGCTTGTTTTCACAAACGCACGCTCTGAGTTTTTGTGACACAGTACTAGGGGAGGTACTGGGGGGAGGTTGTTTGGTTTTGGCGATATGAGGACATTTTGACGCGTACATTGCAGATTCCTCCTTGAATTCGGACGCAACTTTAAAAATACTCTCTACAGCTTTGAAACTAATCGCTGATGAGCCGCACTCCGCGGCTTTGCCGAAATCTCCTTTGGAAGAGAAAGACGCCGAAAACGCTTCTTGCATTTTGTCCGGAGGACTGTTGTAGAAACGACAAAGACTGGTGAAAATTCTCAACCGTTTCGGCTCAGCAATTGATACGGCGTCTTCCGGAGTTCAATCCTGAATAACCTATCTATGATCCTTATGCGCCTTTCATAAATCGTACCGCCTCTTTTTCGTAGGTATGGAAGGGGTTTTTGAGATCAAGCTGACGGTTTCTTTCTATGTATACCGCGTCCCAATCAATCACATAGCGAGAACCGGGTTTCGCCAACAGTTGGTCTACAATCTGTCCCCTTCCGAAAGCGCGAGTATTTTGAGGCGGAGTCGTGATAGCCTCTTGCACTTCCTCTTGAGTGACCAGCCTTCGAATGGCTCCCGCTTCTTCCAGTCCGTAGAATATGCCTGAAGCAGGATTGACGTTGTGATATTCCAAATCAAGACTCTGCATAACGTCATCGTGCCAATCTGCCCCGTTTTCCTGCATGTAGCTTGTGTAAAGCATATATTTTGCAGACCAATCCAAACGATCCGAGGTCGAGAGCGGGTCTCGTTCCAAATCGTTTAAAATCGACTCCCATTCTCGGAGTACCATGTCAGTTTGCTCGTCTTTGTGCAAAAGATGTCTCCTGGCAGCGTCTAAATAACGGCGTTGAAGGTCTATCGCAGACATCGTCTTGCCGCTTCGCATCTTCACCTGCCATGTAAAAGAAGGGTCGCGTGAAATCGAACGCAACGTTTCAAGCGGATCCGCAACTTCCACATCCGTTGGAACCACTCCCGCCTCGATCAAGTCTAGAACAAGAGAGGTGGTTCCGACTTTCAACATAAGAGCGTATTCGCTCATGTTGCTCTCGCCGAAAAGAATGTGGAGACGATGAAAATTGTTGTACGAGTAGTAGGAGTCCCACTTCGGATTGATGATAGCTCGGTTGAAACGAACTCTGGATGAAATCGTTTTTACTATGTGATCAGCGCGTTGGGAGAGTTGAAAATCGACATCATTGTCTATCTCCACGCCATAGAAATTTGAAACCCAGACATAATCGACCTCATGATCCCCCATAGTCATGATATTATTCTTGCTGCTTGGTCGAGTGAGTTTGTGTCCCCCGACGCGTCCGATACCGGCAAATATCTGTCTTGTCACTAAAAAAGGCAAGAGATAGGAGAGCGCGTCGGTAAAGTAACGGTCTTCGATCTGCACGAGGTAATTTTCATGACAGCCGAATGTGTGTCCCCCGAAATGGTCGATGCTATTGTTGTGGAAGCTAACTTTTTCGTCGAGATTGAGTTCAGTCAATAGTTGAGCGAGCAGAGTTCTACCCGCTCTATCATGTCGAATGAGATCGAATAGATCGCTGCACTCCGCTGTGGCGTATTCTTCATGACTTCCTACGGCGTCAATATATAACCTGCCCCCGTTCCTTAAGAATCCCCCGGCGCGCGCAGGCTCAAAGGCATAGTCTCTAGCGTGCAAATCGATTACTCCGAGGCGTTTGTCGTAGAAGGCGAAGTCCTTCACCTGTTCGACGATCTCCTCCGCTGTTCCGGCTGAAGGGTCGCGAACCATACAACCAAATTCAGTTTCTATTCCGAAAATACGTTTTTCCATAGGGTCAATTCGCCTTGAAGAGTAGCTGACACAGGGTTTTTTGCTCTTGGAGCAGGGTGTCAGCGCAATTTTCCATCATATATACCGGTACTCTATAGTGATGCCAATGGCACTTATAGTCAAGGAATCACTCAAATATAGCTAGTATTCATCACAACTGGCATATTTATTCAAGAAAGGGATACAATTGAAGGGCATAATAGCGCTTTATCATGATTTCACCGCTAAAATACGGAGAAGTATCCAAACCGACAATTACGGAACATTTCGACTGTTTCTCATTTCTTCCGCGCTTTGCCTCGCTCTTACAGTCCTCATTTTACCGGCAAATGCGCAGAATAAGATGCCCCGCGGCTCTTTTCTGAAATATCCAGTACACTCCACCAGGGAATTAGTTGATCAGATTAAAAAGGAGCCGTTAGTGGCGGCTCGATTCGCAAGATTGTTCAATATGTCCCCAGATATGGTACGACTGGCGTTCGCAAATTTACGCCTGGTACGATTAGCCGAACCAATGAAACGAAGAATTTACTACGTTCACCAGTTCGAATCGCTCGGCTTTAAAATGCGGAAAATCGGTGCGGGAACTATGATCTTCGCCTATCCGGACGGAACTCCGGTATTGATGCAAATCTGCGGAAACCCTCTTAGAACTCCTCCGTTCGGATTCGGCAAGCCCGGATCCGGACTACCTTCCATTCCCGAATACACTGAAATGTCCGACAATGCGATCAAGACCTCTTCGGGAGACACGCGTGCGCCGAAGATGAGAAATGAAATCCCTTCTTCGCCGATTGAGACTGCCGCCCTGGATGTTCCGGCGGACGATTTCGTCGTTTCGGAAGATGTCATTCCAGTCGATCAACCTGTACCTGCGTTTCATCGAGGTGCGCAAGGTTCAGGGCTTAGCGCCGCCGCAGTCAATCAGATACTCAGTTGGATCGCCGGGATCGGCGCGACCGCTGGACTGTTTGCGGCAGGCGGCGGAGGCGAAAGTTCGGTCTTTACTTCCACAAACGGAGACATGAACGGCGGCAATGGGGGAACCACGGGAACTGGGACAAATACGGGATCCGGAGGAACCGCCAACACCGGAACCGGCGGTACAGGCGGAGAAGAGGGCGGAGGAGGAACAGGCGGAGGAAC
>JAYVOT010000757.1:0-4454 GCA_043757795.1 Chthonomonadaceae bacterium
CTCGACTTGTCAACAAACCTGAGACGGGGCATTTCAATAAGGCGGGAGTAGATCCTCTCCGCCACCTGCAAGAGATACGCACTGAGAACATCGCAGAGTACAAACTGGGAGACGCCATCAAGGTGGACATCTTTCAGCCGGGGATGCGAGTCAAAGTGAGCGGAACCTCTAAGGGAAAAGGCTTTGCCGGCGTTGTAAAGCGCTTCCATTTTCATGGAGGCGACATGACGCACGGTTCTATGATCCACCGCAAGCCGCAATCCGGCGGCGCGACTGATGCCGCTCGCACCTTCAAAGGAACCCGCAAGCCGGGACAGATGGGCAATAAGCAGGTATCGGTGCGCGGCCTGCGTATCGTGCGAGTGGACGCAGAGAAGAATTTACTGCTGATCGAAGGCGCCGTCCCCGGCGCCAACGGCGGCCTGTTGACGATACAGCTACTAAAGCAACGCTAGGAGAAGATTCAGAGATGGCAACCATTCCTCTATATAGCGCCGAGGGCAAAGAGATCGGTTCACTTCCGCTTCCTGATTCCGTATTCGGCGTAGACTACAACGAAGCGCTCGTTCACCAGGCGATCGTTGCCGAAGAGGCGAATCAGCGACAGGGAACTTCCAACACCAAACGACGCTCAGACGTGCGCGGCGGAGGACGAAAACCCTGGAAACAAAAAGGAACCGGACGCGCTCGACAGGGAACGATCCGAGCGCCGCAGTGGAGAGGCGGAGGAGTCGTTTTCGGACCTCATCCCCGCGACTACCGCAAGGCGCTTCCCGTTAAAATGCGACGCGGCGCGATGCGATCCGTTCTTTCCGGCAAGGTTTCGGAAGGTGCAGTGATCGGTCTAGACGCGCTGAAATTCGACGCGATCAAAACGAAATCGGCGGTTTCGTTGCTTGAAGCTCTCAAGCTCGAAGGCACGCGAAAAGTACTAATTATCATTCCAGAGCATGACACGACGCTCCTGATGTCCGTTCGCAACTTGAAAGAAGTCACATTGCGCTTCGCTCCGAATTTTTCGGTGAGAGACGCACTCAATGCAAACAAAATCATCCTCCTTCAGGATGCCGTTGCAAAGATAGAAGCCGTCTGGACTCCTGACAACGCGAAAGAGACCGAAGAGCCTGCGGAGGTGGAAGCATGAGAGATCCGTACATCATCATCGAACGACCTATCCTGACGGAAAAATCAAACGGTCAGGCATCGATGAACAAGTATCACTTCAAAGTGAGAAAGGACGCCAACAAGATCGAAATCGCCCACGCAGTGGAGCATATCTTCGGTCAAGACGGGGTCAAAGTTCTCGCTGTGAACACAATCTCAGTCAAAGGCAAAAAGAGACGCGCTCAGGTCAAGAACGGCCGAGGCGGCTACACTCCCGACTGGAAAAAAGCGATCGTCACGACGGACTTGCCGATAGTCCTGTTCGAGGGAGTCTAACTCAATGCCAATTAGAAAATACAAACCGACTACCCCGGGAACGAGATTTCGGTCTGTCTCAACTTTCTCTGAACTGACAAAAAAAGAGGGTAAGAGACAGCCGGTCGACCCATACAAACCGCTCATGAGACCGATCAAGCAGACGGGCGGACGAAACAACAAGGGACGCATCACTCACCGATTCGCCGGCGGCGGAAACAAACGGATGTACCGCATCATCGACTTCAAGAGAAACAAGTACGAGATGCCGGGCACCGTTCTCACGATCGAATACGATCCCAACCGCTCCTGCAGAATTTCGTTGGTGGAGTATGAGGATGGCGAGAAGAGATACATCCTTACGCCCATCGACTTGAAAGAGGGCGACAAGGTCATTGCGAGCGAGACTGCTGACATCCGGCCCGGAAACAGTTTGCCGATTCGCGCGATTCCTGTCGGAACGATCATTCACAACATCGAGCTTCACCTTGGAAAAGGCGGACAGCTTGTTCGATCCGCCGGAATGGGCGCTCAACTGATGGCGAAAGAGGGCAAATACGCTCAAGTTCGATTGCCTTCGGGAGAGACTCGTCTTATCCTGCTCACCTGCCATGCGACCATCGGTCAAGTCGGCAATAAAGAGCACGAGAACGAATCCTATGGAAAAGCCGGAAAATCCAGATGGCTTGGAATTCGACCGCACGTTCGAGGAATCGCGATGACGCCGAGAGATCACCCGCACGGCGGAGGCGAAGCCCAAAGCCCGATCGGACGTAGGAACGGTCCTGCATCTCCCTGGGGCAAACCTGCAATTGGCGGCAAGACGCGCCACAACAAATCCACCGATAAGTTCATCATCCGCAAGCGCGGAGCGAAATAGAGATGGGAATGATGCGGGCGGAGAGGCTGAAATTAGTTTTAGTTTCTCCCGCGTCGCTCATTTCTGTTGGAGACATGAATGGGACGTTCACTTAAAAAAGGTCCGTATGCCGATCCGAAGTTGTTGGAGAAGATTCAGGGCATGAATGCGCGGCACGAGAAAAAGGCCATCAAAACCTGGTCTCGACGCTCCACAATCTTCCCTGATTTTATCGGACATACCTTCCTCGTCCACGACGGACGCAAACACATTCCGATCTTTATCACGGAGAACATGGTCGGGCACAAGCTCGGCGAGTTCGCCGTCACTCGACTCTTCCGGGGACACGCCGGGCAGCAGGTTGAGCGACGATCCGGGGTCAAATAGGCAGAAGGACGCATCAAAATGGCAAATGACACCCTTGCGACGACGGAGGAGCGCCCGCGCTTCCACCGTGAAAATCGCAAAAAAAATCGGGGACGAAAAGTCGCCGACAACCAAGCTCAAGCGATCGCCAAGTTTCTCCGCGTTCCTCCGCGAAAAGCCCGGCTCGTGATAGACGAAGTACGTGGAAAATATGCGATGGACGCGCTCGCCTACTTGAGATTCATTCCCAATCGAGCGGCGGACTTCATCAGCAAAGCTCTGCAATCGGCAGTCGCGAACGCTGTGAACAACCACGACCTCGACTTGAACAGCTTGAAATTGATTGAAGCGCGAGTGGACGAAGGTCCGCGAATGAAGCGGGTTCAACCCCGCGCTCAGGGACGCGCCTATCGAATTCTCAAGCGCACAAGCCACATCACGATCATCGTGGAAGAGGTTGAGCCGAAACCAAAGAAAGCGAAGAAACCCGCGGTTGCAAAATCGAGAATTTCTCCTAAAACTAGAGTTTCGACCGCCCCTGCGGAAACTCTGATCGAGGAAACTCCTGTCGTTCCTGCAGTCGAGGAGATTGGGACGACGCCGGAAGAGAAGACCGACTTCAATGAAGATCCGGAAGGAGCCCCTACTCCTGATCATACGCCGGGCTTCCTTGACGATCCGCATTCCGCAACTATCACAGACTCCGCTCCCGCGGGCGCTGAAACGAAATAAGTAAACCGAAAGGACAACACATTGGGACAGAAAATTCACCCCATTGGATTTCGGGTCGGCGTAATCCGCGACTGGGAGAGCAAGTGGTATCTCCCGGAGCGCAGCTTCGCAGACGCACTGTACGAAGACTACAAAATCCGAAGAGTGATCAAGAAGGACGAGCTTATCCGCTTTGCACGCAAAGAGGATAAGAGAGAGTTTCCAAAACTCGCTCAAGCCGCCATTTCTCGAATCGAGATAGAACGAGCCGGTTCCAGAGTGAAGGCGACCCTCCACACTGCGAAACCCGGCATCATCATCGGACGCGGAGGCAAGGGAGTCGATCTCCTCAAAGCCGCTCTCCAGAAGATGACTAAAAAAGAGGTGCACATCAGCGTTCTGGAGATCCGACATCCTGACATTGACGCCCAACTTGTCGCGGAATCTATCGCACAGCAAATCGAAAAACGAATCGCTTACAAAAGAGCGATGAGGCAAGCGATCCTTCGTGCGATGAAACTCGGCGCAAAGGGTATACGCATCATGTGCTCCGGACGACTTGCAGGGGCTGAAATGGCTCGAAAAGAGCAGGATCGACAGGGAAGCATTCCACTTCACACGATCAAAGCGGATATCGACTACGGTTTCGCCGAGGGCGCTACGACTTACGGCAATATCGGAATCAAGGTTTGGATTTATAAGGGCGACGTACTTCCGGGACAACCCCGACAGTCCGAGTCCGAACCGCCTCGCGCTCCGCGCGGCGAAGGCAGGCCGGATCGTTCCGGCGAGCGCTCCGACTCAGGTCGCGGCGGCAGAGGCGGTCGCGGCGGCACTGATCGCGGCGGCGCAAGAGGCGGCGGCGCAAGAGGCGGCGGCGGATATCAGGGCGGCGGCGGAAGCGGCGGCGGTTATCAGGGCGGCGGCGGATATCAAGGCGGCGGAAGCGGCGGCGGATATCAAGGCGGCGGTGGAAGCGGTGGCGGTTATCAAGGCGGCAGACCTGCTGGCGGCGGCGGTTATCAGGGCGGCGGCGGCGGCAGACCTCCTGTGGGACAGGGCGGCGGCGGACGACCTCCGATGGCTCAAGGTGCGCCTC
>JAYVOT010000758.1:0-4454 GCA_043757795.1 Chthonomonadaceae bacterium
CGAGCTTGAACGGCCCTGACAAGTTGCTGAACCGGGCAATAAGTAGCCCCATGCAGGAGAAAAGATGTCAAACCTCAGTTTCAGCACGGCAAATATGACTTTCAGAAAGTTGATCGGGAATGGCGCCACCTATAAAATCCTTAGTTTTCAAAGGGATTTCAGTTGCACTCAAGACCAGTGGGAAGAGCTTTGGGAAGATATTCTGGAGACGATCAAGCCGAGCGGAACCTCGCACTATTTGGGATACCTCGTATTGCAAACGAAGGACAATCGCTCTTTCGATGTGATAGACGGTCAGCAAAGATTGACGACGCTGAGCGTTCTTGCGCTTGCAGTTCTCACGAATCTCAAACGTCTTGCCGACTCCGGAGTGGAACCTGAAAATAATCTTCTTAGAATCAATCAGATTAGAAACTCCTACATCGGCTATCTTGACCCGATCACTCTCATGCAGCGTTCAAAACTGACTTTGAATCGACATGACAACAACTACTATCAGACCTATCTTGCGCCGCTCTCTCCCAACTTGCCGGTTAGAAACACTCGCCCATCTGAAAAATTATTAAAAAAAGTCAACGAATGGTTCGTCAAAGTCGTTGCAGACCTGCCAGCCTCAAAGGATGGAGCCTCGCTTGCCGAGTTGCTTGAAAAGGTGGCGGACACTCTTTTCTTCACTGTCATAACTGTTTCGGACGAGCTGAACGCGTACAAGGTATTTGAAACTCTTAACTCGCGCGGCGTTCGTTTGTCGCCTACCGATCTTCTCAAAAACTATCTTTTTTCGTTGGTTTCCACCGGCGAAACGAACTCGCATGAAATTGAAGATATGGAGCGTCGTTGGCATAATATCGGCGATCATTTGGGAGAAGAGAACTTTACTCAGTTTATTCGCGTTCATTGGAACAGTCGGCGGGAACTTGTCAGAGAGGCTGAGCTTTTCAAAAAGGTTCGTACTGCAGTGACAGGTCGAGACACTGCGTTTGCCCTGATGCGCGAAATGGAAGAGGATGTAGATGTTTTCGCAGCGCTCTTCATGCCCGAAGATACGATGTGGGATCCGGATCAACGGCAATATTTGCTAGAGTTGAAGATGTTTCAGGTGACTCAACCTTTTGCGCTCCTTATGGCGGCAAAGCGAAAACTCAGTTCCGTCGATTTCACAGCGTTGCTGAGGGTATGTTCCGTAATTTCGTTTCGCTACAACGTAATCGGTTCTCTCAGCGCCAACGAACAAGAACGCGTCTATCACACTGCAGCGAAATTGGTTTCATCAAACGAGGTTGCGCCTCTTAATGAAATCATTCGTTCTCTCTCTGCAATCTATGTCGCAGACAACGACTTTCATCACAGTTTTTCAACGAAGTCTCTCAAGTCTTCGACGCGAAACGACACGATTTCAAAGTACATTTTGAGTCGTATCGAAAAACAGACGAATGGCGACGACATCGACTTCAACTCTAAAAACGTGACTTTGGAACACGTATTGCCTCAAAACGTCACTGACGATTGGAATGAGTTTTCAGAAATGGAACACGAGGAAAACCTCTATCGATTGGGAAACTATGTTCTTCTGGAGGAATCGAAAAACAAAGAGGCAGGCAATCAGGTTTTTGAGGCAAAATCCAAACTCTATGAAACGAGTCAATTCGGCATGACCCGCAAGTTGGCGGAGGAGAACGCGACGTGGGACCCGGAAAGAATCAATCGACGACAACTTTGGATGGCAAACCAGGCAAAGACTATTTGGCGAGTCGATCAGATTGGCAGATGACGCTCAGTTGATTGGAAATAGCGATGACCTCATACCCACCTTGTCCGCTTCAGAGATTCCATCGGTAGCGAACTGTTTTTTGTCGGATCAAGTGAAGATGATGGCACGGAGTTGTCTCCGACTCGCCGGGTTGCATCTTCTCTCGGAATGCGCCTCGGAACTGAGCGACGCTGAGTTTGCGCGATCAGTGTTTGAAGCACAGTTCGCTCTCGTTGCGCACGATACGAACTCCGACCCGATCTTCAACTATGCGAACCGCACGGCATTAAACCTTTTTGAGATGACGTGGGAAGAGTTCACTGCGCTACCTTCTCGCCTCTCCGCGGAGCCTGTACACCGAGATGAGAGGGCGAGATTGATGGCTCAAGTTCGAGAGAAAGGGTTCATTTCGGACTACAGCGGAGTGCGTATCTCGAAGTCCGGAAAGCGATTTCGCATTCATGCAGCGACGGTATTCAATCTTGAAGACGAACGAGGCAAACCTTGCGGGCAGGCAGCTCTTTTCCGGGATTGGACGGAGCTATAAGCGTTCTTTCTTCAAAAATCTAACCCTCTTTTGCGGCTTCATCTAGCCCCTCTACTTTCCCCGCCTCCAGATTGATCTTCAAGTTTCTCAATTCCGGCGCGATGAGAGCGGTCACTCCCACTACGATAAGAGAGACGACTCCGCCGATCCACACTGAGCGCGTCGTGCCCAGAAGCTTCGCGGCAAACCCGCTCTCAAATGCCCCGATCTCATTGGAAGAACCGATGAAAATCCAGTTGACAGCTGCGATGCGCCCTCGCATATTCTCCGGCGACATCATTCGCATCACCGTTTTTCGCACTACCATACTGATTCCGTCGAACATCCCCGTGAGCGCTAATGCAAACAGGGAGAGGTAGAAGTTGGTTGAAAGGGCGAAAAGTATGATGCTTACTCCGAATCCGGCGACTGATAAGATCATATTACGCCCCGCATTTCTTACCGGTGGGCGATGCGTGGAGTAGAGCATGACAGCCAACGCGCCTATGGAAGGCGCCGCGTTCATGAAGCCGAAACCGATTGGCCCGACGTGCAAGATGTCTTTCGCAAAGACGGGCAGGAGCGCGACCGCTCCGCCGAACAGCACGGCGAAAAGGTCGAGCGCCATCGAACCGACCAAAACCTGATTTTTGAAGACGTATCTCACGCCCAGTGTGATGCTCTCGTAGATCGACTCGCCTTCCTCCGGAATCGGGATCGGCTTCGGAGTTATGCCTAGAATGCAAAACCAGGAGAGAGTGAAAAGCAGCGCTACGAGGAGATAGGTGTTTACTGCGCCTATAAAGTGATAGGAGAAACCGCCGAGAGCCGGACCAACGATAGCGCAACCTTGCCAGACGCTGCTTCCCCATGCGGAGGCATTCACGTAGTACTGCGCCGGAATCACCTGAGCGTCAAAGGCGGAGTAGGCGGGATCATTGAAGCCGCGAGCGATTCCGGCGATGAACACCACTGCGAAAAGCGGCGCAACGCCCAAACCCTGCGCTTTCCAGGAACAGATCGCGAAAAGCAAGGCGCAGACTATGGAGACAGCCTGAGTCAAGAGGACAATCCTGCGACGATCGTTTCTATCCGCGACGTATCCGCCGAAAAGCGCGAGCGAAACCGCAGGAATCGCCTCGACAAGACCAAGAAAACCGAGCGAGAGCGGATCGCCTGTCATCTCATAAATCTGGTAGCCGATGACGACCGCGATGAATCTGCTTGCAAGGGTGGCAAGAGCGCCTGCGCCGAGCAGAAGGCGAAACTCAGGGAGTCGAAGCGCGGGATGGCGGGATGAGAAATCAGTTGGAGGAATCATAAAATTTGCGTGATGAGTTGAGTTTGAGAAAGTTGTATTCAGATTGATCCGTATTTTACCTCATTGACAGGTCTTTGTCCGGATTCAAATTTCAATGTACGCAAATCGTCAGGGCTAGCGCATCTTAATTTCACAATGATTTTTAGACACTGGCGTCGAATATGGTAGAAACCTTCTACAGGAGTTTACCATGCCAGGACGGCTTATCACTCTGATCGAATCCTTTGACGGAATGCCAGACCCCCGTATCGAGCGTACTCGACGCCATGAATTGATTGATATTTTGGTCATGTCGGTTTGCGCCATCATTTGCGGGGCGGAAGGGTGGGACGATATCTCTTCCTTCTGCAAATGCAAGCAAAGTTGGCTCGAAACACTCTTGGAACTGCCCAATGGCATCCCCTGCGCTGATACGTTTCGACGCGTCCTTTCCCGCCTCAACCCCGATGCTTTCGAGGAAAGGTTCCGAAGCTGGGCAAAAAGTCTTCACCAACTCGTTCAAAATGAGGTGATCGCTCTGGATGGAAAAGCCCTCAGACACAGTTTTGATGCGGTTTCGGGGCAAACTCCCATTCAAATGGTCAGCGCATGGGCTTCCAAGGCGAGATTAGTGTTGGGACAGGTGAAAGTGAATGAGAAATCCAACGAAATCCCGGCCGTTCCTGACTTGTTGAAGCTTCTTGAGATCAAAGGTTGCATCGTGACTACGGACGCGATGAGTTGCCAGAAAGCGACTGCCGCTCAAATTATCTCTCAGGAAGCAAACTACATCCTTGCCGTCAAGGATAACCAGCGTACCTTGAGCGAGGCAATCAAGATGCGTTTTGCATATGTCGACGAACACCCATTTGAACGAG
>JAYVOT010000759.1:0-4451 GCA_043757795.1 Chthonomonadaceae bacterium
GTTTAACGCAATTCGATTGATATCTAGGATGCTCATTCAAATCTCGCTTTCTTCAGACATTGTGTCTGAAACAGGGTGCGCCGGGAGGCTGAAAGGGACTTTGCTTGATAAGGTATCTGGCTGCTTTGCAGTTTCAATCACCCAGGCAAAGAGAAGTTTTTTATTGGTTGTGATCGCTCCCGACTCTTCTGATAAACGCAGAATAACAAGCGATTCTATCCCTGTTATATTTACTATGACAAATTTCACACTATTCAAATTGACTGAGGCGTGATTGTCTTCTCTTGCTTCCATTGTCAACTCTCTATGCAGACATGTTCCGTATTGAACCCCTACTTTTGAAGCGTTTCTTTCAAAGTGAAAACTTAATCTTGACCGGCAGAGGTAGGGTAACTCATGTTAAGCAACAACAAATCCGTGTTTTGAAAACACCCGGCAAATGCATGGGCGTTCTCCGGACGTGAGAAACGCCGAAGACGTCTTTATTGACTGCATCGCCATCAACAGTCACGACGGGCAGAGCTTTTTCGCTGTAGCGCCTTCGGCGGGACGCCCTTCGTTCAATAAATGCAACCCTCAACGTTGGGAATCGTCACATCGGGCAAGCCCTTTTCAAATTTGTGCCGAGTGTTTCATTTCAATACCCGGCTAAGCGCAGAGCGCTTCCAAACCCCGACAGCCATACCTTGAATCTCACGAACCGTATGTTGCAATACCCGGACATTTCGTCCTATGGAGTGCGTAACATGAGCTCGGAAATTCAAAACATGACAGTAGGGGCGGATGGCAAGGTTATAGCGCCTGAAAACTTAATCGTGATTCCCACTGCAAACGGTATGACTGCTTATGGAATTTTGACTTCAATATTCTTAACCTCCGTTCATACTGGAAGAATTTTATGCCAGAAAAGCGCCCTCATCCAATAATATTGGATGAGGGCGAAATTTTTCGAATGGTTCCTGCATTCGAGTGTAGCAGGCATCAATCCGGAACCTACAGCTTCGGGGGAGAGAAGCTCTTGACATCCTCAAGTTTTGTGGGAGGAACGATGGTCCCATCCTCGACCATTTTCTTAAGTTTGTCCAACTTTACGAGCAGTCCCGCGGGGACGTCCTGTTTGGTAAATTGCATCTCCGAGAGTCCAACCCCGCCCTGTTTCAGGTCGTAAACGTTGGCTCCCGCCTGAAATTTACCCTCTTTGACTCTGCTGATCGTGTCGAACACGGCTGTGTCCACGTGCTTGACCATGCTCGTGAGCACTCTGCCTTTTGAAACGGCGTCTTGATCTTGATCCACCCCGATGGCGTAGTAGCCTTTTCCTTTCGCCTCTGCGGCAGTGATAACCCCGAGTCCGGCTTTTCCGGCGGCGGCAAAGAGAATGTCCGCGCCGTTTCCAAACTCAAGGTCGGCATTGCTGCGTCCCTTCGCCGTGTCGTTCCAATCGCCGGTGTAAGAGCGCAGAACCTGCTTATCGGGATCAAAGCCCGCCGCCTTTGCTCCTGCGCGGTACCCGGCTTCAAATTTTTTAATGAGGTCGATCTCTTCGCCTCCCACAAAACCGATCTTCTTAGTTTTGCTCATGGAAGCTGCAAGAAAACCGGCTAGGAAACAACCCTGCTCCTCCTTGAATTGGAGCGCCGAACAGTTCGGTTCTTTCGGATCGGAGCCGTCGACAATCGCAAACTTCACGTTCGGAAACTGCGGCGCAACTTCTTTCAGCGCGTCCTGCATCTTGAACCCGACAGCGAACACGACATCATATCCCTGTGTTGCGTAGGTTGTCAGATTCGATTTGTAGTCGCTCGGAGTTTTCGACTCTACCATCGCAACGCCTTTATCGCCAAGCCCAAGCTCAGTTTTGGCTTTCGTCAAACCTGCGAAGGCTGCGGCGTTAAATGACTTGTCATCGACTCCTCCTGTGTCCAATACGAGGGCTGCACGGAAAGGTTTTCCTGTGACTCCGGTTGCAGCGGGAGGAGTTCCCGGCGTAGCGGCGCCTCCTTGCGGAGGCGTAGACAAACAGCCCGCGAGTCCGACAATCGCCGCAAGAACCCCAAACTTCGCTACTCGATAAGATGATGGTTTCATTAAAACTCCCGTAGAGATATGTGATTCCGGTTGTAAATCTAGCTCATATTACGCACTTCAGCGTCCGAATTCGGGAACGTCCTCATCGCCCAATCCCCTTCTCCCATAGAGCAGCAAGAAGAAGGGAGAGAGCAACGTTGTAAGGTTGTGCCATCTCCTGCGCCTTTTGCCTGCTACGCGTCCTAAAACTTCCCTCGGCGCTGAGACGACGATTCTCCTTGTAAGGGAGGGATTCAAAAGATTCTTGAACGACCTGCACCAACGACGCCCCAATTCCGAGGGTGTTAGTATCGGCGGCGGTAGGCTTGCTAGAGCGCGCCCCCGGCACGCACTAGCAAGAATCCCAAGCTCACATTTCATAATCCTTAACTTAACGCATGTGCGGGTTGAGGTGAGGTTTCTACAATTTGGGGGCGGCGTTGTACGCCGGGACGATTTAAGAGCCGCCTATTTCCGCATCTTGTGAATCGCGTCGCCTTTGACATCAAGAGCCGCTTCGCCCATCGCCTCGGACAGGGTGGGGTGCGCGTGAATGGCGGAGACCAACTCTTCGACGGTCGCTTCAAGTTTAATTGCAATGACGGCTTCGTGAATCATCTCAGTCGCATAGGGTCCGATGATGTGGACGCCGAGGATTTCGCCGTATTTGCGTTCCGTGACGATCTTGACAAGCCCTTCGGTTTCGCCAAGAGCCATCGCTCTGCCGAGCGGGCGGAAAGGGAATCTTCCAGTCTGAACGTCGTAGCCTCTGGTTCGCGCCTCTTCTTCCGTCAGTCCGACGGAGGCGACTTCCGGCGAAGTGTAGATGGGGGCGGGGACGACCCGGTAGTCCATTTTCACGACATGCCCCATGATGTTTTCTGCGGCGGTGATTCCCATGTGTGAGGCGAGGTGGGCGAGCATCATCTTGCCGGTAACGTCTCCGACGGCATAAATGTTCGGGACGCTTGTTTGCAAGGTGTCGTTCACAATGACGCCGCGACGCGAGAGGGGACCTTGGTTGACGGTTTGCACGCCGACTGTCTCTAAACCTAGACCCTCAAAGTAAGGCTTCCTTCCGGCTCCCGTGAGAATCACATCGCACTCGATGGTCTTTTCGCCGGTTTTAGTTTCGATCGTGACGTGCTTGACACCGTCCTTCGTCTCGACCTTCGTCAATTTGACATCCGTGTGCATCCGAATGCCCTGCTTTTTGAAGCTCTTTGCCAATTCATCTGAAATCTCTTTGTCGGCTGTGGGGAGTATCTGCGGGGCAATTTCGACCAAGTCCACTTCTGAGCCAAGATTGCGGTAAATATACGCGAACTCAAGACCGACAGCTCCCGTGCCTATTATGACCATTCTTTTAGGGGCTTCTTTTGCATAGACAGCCTCATCGCTCGTCCAAATTCCGTTCGAACTTTCTCCGCGTTTGTCGTTCGCGTCGCGTTGGAGTCCGGGAATCGGGAGAGCCACCGGAACCGAACCTGTAGCGATGATGAAATTTTTGGCTCGAATCCGCTCTTTGCCGCCGTCCTTCGAAGTCACTTCGACGGTATTCGCATCCACAAGCGTCGCTGAACCGACTACTGAACGAACATGATTGCTCTTCAGAAGCGCACTGACACCGCCGCGAAGGGTGGTGACGACTTTCGTCTTTCGATCCATCATCTTGCCGAAATCAAAGCCGATCTCGCCTTGAATCAAAACTCCGAATGTGTCGGCTGTTTTCACATGATGCAGTCTTTCAACGCTTGCGATCAACGTTTTGGTGGGAATGCAACCCCAATTCAAACAAGTGCCGCCCCATTCGGCGGCGTCTTTCTCGATACAAACGGTTTTCGCGCCCAACTGCGCCGCTCGAATCGCGGCCACGTACCCGCCGGGGCCGGAACCAATCACTACTACGTCCGCGTCAAACTCTCCCGATAGGGACATCTCTCTCAGCTCCTCCGGTTGCGTGTTCAGCAATCTGTCCACAACCAAGTTCATTTCTGCATTATTCTCCGCTGTTTCAAGGTCTTCGATGGAGCCTTCCCGCGGCCAAATTCGTTCCGGTATCGTTTCAAGCGGGGGAGGTTCTGCAATGACTGCCGCAACTATCGCACCTTCGTCCTCGTTCTGAAGAGCGATTGGCTGATCGGAATTTGAGAGTAAAGAATGCGGCAGTTCTGTCAAGCGGGAGCCTCCTGAAAAATGTCGTACGAGTGTTTGAAACACAAAAGATTATAGCATATTAGTGCGATTCCCTACAAAAAAATATAATAAGTATTATGTTTTTGAATTATTCATTATGTTGGGCTTATCCGTCTTTCAGTACTTTTTTTAAGTACTCCCCCGTATAGGAAGTCGCGGCTTTCGCCACTTCTTCCGGAGAACCGCAA
>JAYVOT010000760.1:0-4449 GCA_043757795.1 Chthonomonadaceae bacterium
TCAGGATAAATTAAATGCGAAGGGAGCGGCTCCCAGAGCTTATTCCGGCGGGAGCGGAGGACAGCCGGTGAATCTTTCGGGAGGAAGAGTATTGAGAGCTGCCGGAATGCAGGTGAGCGATATAAGCTTGAAACCCGGTTTTTCCGGCTGCTTCCGCACTATTTCGACGCCATTGGAGTGGGCTGCAAGTCAGGGAGATCTGCCGCTCTTCAAATATCTATTTGAAAAGAGGGATGCGAAGGATCAGAGTCGAAGCGCTTTAGTCAACGTCCTGGAAATAGCGGTTGCTAGCGGAAGTCGCGATATCGCAGAGTTTCTTTTCAATCTGAAAAACATTCCCGCCTCCACACCTCGTCTCTTGAATATCGCTCTCTCGAAAGTGGATTTTGAGATGGCGAAAACTTTGATAAAAAACGGCGTTCCAGTCAACGGTTCTCAAAAAGGTGAAACTGTTCCTTTGAGTCTTGCGACAAGAATGCTTTCGGAGTTGAATGCCGTCGTAAATGTCCAAACAAGCGATATGAGGCTCGAAAAAAGTATAAAATATCATGGCTCGGAAATTACCGTAATAGCTTTCCCTGCACTTGAAAACAAAACATTCGTGGCAATTCAAAAAGACAAAATCGTCAATTTGATCATCCAATTTGTTTCAAAAGGTGCGGATATGAACGCGACGGATGCGCATGGCGATCCTCCAATGAAATTCGTTCTGTCGGAGCCTATTTTGGCGCAGATGTTCCTCCGCAAAGGGGTGAATGCAAGAACCCGACTTAGCAATGGCGAGACGTTTCTGATGCAAGCCGTCAATATGCGCTCGGAAACTGCGAAACTCCTCATTCAATCCGGCGCGGAGGTGAATGCAAAAGACGATTCCGGCATGACCGCATTGATGTACGCAGCGAAATTCTATAATGCAATGCTTGTAAAAACTCTGCTTGATCATGGAGCGGACCCGAAAGCGACGGACCTATCCGGACACTCCGCCCTACGATACGCAAATCAGACCAACTACGCGCCTGTCCTGGAACTCTTGAAGGCGGCGCAAGCGCGCAACGAATATCATTGAGAAGTCCGGATATCGGCGCTCACTCATAAATTTCTCACTCTCGAATTAAGAAAGAGAGTCGCGAAGTTTGCGCCTCCGGAGCAGAGACGCGCCTCTGATTTTGGGAAGCAAGGGCAAGATTGAAAGTTGTGCGCGAGCGCGCCCCGGCGCTCAGACGCCGGGAGCTAAGAAGCTCGAATAAAAGATAGCGAAAGAGAGAAAGACGATACATTTATGACAGATGAATTGAGAGCTGTCCAGAGTTTCTGGCAGATGGAACTTCCTCAATCCTTCGTGAACTTTTACGAGACGATCACGGAGCGCGACCTGCCCCCTTATGAGTTCCTCTCGCCTGAAGAGATAGCGCTTGGGGCGGGGCGCTCCTATGGCATGTTGCCGCAATACCTTCCTTTTGCGAGAACTGAGATGGGAGACGGTCTTTACGGATTTTTCCTGACGCCTCAACGTTCAGAGGGAGCGCTTCCGGTAGCGTTTTGGGATGAGGAAGAGATGTTTCTGCGCCCTGTCTCGACTGACTTCGATGCTTTTTTGAGACACTGCGTTCTAACCTCGCTTTATGAATCGCAAGAGGACTCTTCGGAAGAGATCGTCGATAAGGCGTTGCTGGAAAAATCGAAAGAGTTCGTCTCAAAACTCGGTCTGATTCCAACTCTCATAACGCAAGCCCTCCCGGAAAACGACCGGGAGTTGTGTCATCGACTTGCCGGGTTGGACCCGCACGACTCCGCGAGTCTTTGCCATCTCGGGTGCGCTTTTCGCTCGCAAGGAGAGGAGGAACGCGCCCTCGACTTTTTTCATAGAGCTAGCGAGGCGACGACGTGGTTCGGCGATCCCGCTTACCTTCATGCAGACCTCTATCGCTTGCGCGGCAACAACGAACGCGCTTGTCAGGGTTGGTGGCAGGTAGTTAACCAACTCATTCCGCTCTGCACTCGCACCTGGGAGTGGGATCTCGGAGAGGATCATCCCGACGCTGAAATCTATGAGATCGCCGCAGACGCCTTGATACAGTTCGGACAGACCGCCGCCCCGCAAATGAAATCTTCCCCGCTCTGGCGCGTAGTCACTTCCGAAGACCCATACGATCCGGATGTGCGAGAACAACTGGCAGGACGACTGAGAACTCAGGGAGACGCTGATGGTTTTGAACGAGAGCTTCTGAACACGCTTTCGCTCTGCATGGAAGATCGGGGCAAGCAACCGGAAAGAATTTACGACGCGTTGCAGAACCTCTACGAGCAGAGCGGAAGAGCGCGAGAATCGGCGATCATTCGCTTTGATCGCACTCTCCCGCGGCCGCAACGGTAGTTTTGCCTCCTTTTACCGTCATTTCTTGACAGATGTTGCAGTTTATGCGAAAATAGTGACAAGAGGAGTCTGCCAATGAACCGAGTGTCGCCTCAACGCGCCGCCTTGCATCGTCTGACCGAAGCTCTCGCACAGTCGCTCGCGCCGAACGACTTTTATAAGATCGTCGCCGAGGAGGCTTGTCGTCTCACAGGCGCCGGAAGCGCCGCTCTTTGTCTATTGGATGAAGGCGAAATATTCCTCGATTTTATCGCTGCTGCAGGTGAAAACGCCGGTGAGGTCGTTGGGCTGAGAATCCGTGTGCAAGACTCGCTTTCGGAACCGGTGATCGAAACCGGTCGCCCTTATTTTAAAGACGCTCGCACCGATCCTAAAACAGGCAGCCTGTTCTCAGGATTGGATGACGAGAGATTCGATCCCGACAATTTCCCATTTTCCGCTTTAAACTCCAACCCCTCCGGCTTCTCTTCTTTCTCTTCCTACTCCGCCTCCGTTCTATCCGCGGCAGTGACGCCGATTTTTCAAAATGAAAAGGTCATAGGAACGCTGGTCGCTCTCAACAAAGAGCGCGCAGGCTCGGCAAACGGCGCTTCCGCTCCCGGTTTCGATCAAGAAGATATCGACAATCTAGCGATTCTTTCGGATATGGCGGCGCTCTCAATCAGTTCCCTCGCTACGAATCGCAAGGCGAAGGAGCAGGAGCGCGAGCTTGAAGCTCTGTACGACGCTGCAAAAACCGTCGCCGGAAGTCTCAATGTGCAAGAGGTCATGGATAGTTTTCTTACGGCGGTCTGCTCTCATATGGAGTATCACTCAGCGGCATTGTTCCTATTGAATGATGATCGAACGCACCTGTTTATCGCGGCGGAGCGCGGGTTGGCTGAGAGCGAGAAGCAGGTTCAGTTGTCGGTGGATTTCGGGGCGCATCTCGAAACTTTAGAGACCGGTATCTCTCGTCTAATCAACAACGTCGAACTCGCGCCTGACTTCCAAAATCTCTCAAATCGCGTTGAAGCTCTCTCCGCAATGATCTCTCCTGTGAGAAGTCGAAACGAAATTCACGGCATTCTGATGATCACGAGCCTTCAAAGAAACGCCTACCTCGAGTCTGATTTGAAACTCGTGGATGCAGTCGCGATGCAGGCCGGAATCGCGATGGAGAACGCCTGGCTTTTTGAGGACGCTCAGCGGCAGGCGAAAGAGGCGACTTCGCTCTACGCATTGTCGCAACACATCAATGAAATCCTCAACCTGGACTACGTTTTGACTTATGCGGCGGACAACGTAATGAGCATTTTGAGCGCGGACAGCTTCGCTCTTTTGCTCTACGACGAAAAACTGGGACGCCTCACCCCTCGAGTCATCCGCGAGTTGGATCCCGCATTCATGGATGTCTCTCTTAAGGTCGGGCAGGGAATCGCAGGGTGGGTCTATGAGTGGCAGACTCCTCAAGCTGTCTCGGAAGTCACCGCGGACGCTCGAAACAAGTCCGCTCCTCTCGAGCCTTTTGGATCGGCTTCGTTGCTGTGCGTTCCGATGCAGTTAGGGGAGGATGCGATCGGGGTGATGATGGCAATGTCGAACCATAGGCGACTCTTCACCGTTTCCGAGATGGAACTCCTCTATACCATTGCGAATCAGACTGCCGCCGCCGCCGTAAACGCCATGCTTTATAGAGAAGCGAAGGCTAGAACACATGAGATGAGTCAATATTTCCGCCGGGTCGCGCACGCTATCGGCGTCTCTCTGGAGTCGCACGCCCTCCCGAAACTCCTCACGGAGCTTGCAGTAGAGATCATGCGGGCGGATCGTTGCTCTCTCTATCGGGTGGAAGGCGAAACATTGGTTCTTGAAGCTTCGAGCAGGTTCCGGTCCAGCGCCCCGCCGGACTCGACTTTAGCGATGGGAGAGGGTCTTGGAGGTTGGGTTGCAAAGCGAGGACAGTCTCTTACTGTTTCAAATTTGCAGGAAGACCTGCGTTCCTCGGCGCACGCATGGTTGAAGAAAGAGCATTTAAGCTCATATCTCGCCCTCCCGCTCAAAGCGGGGAGGCAGACGGTCGGCATCATAGAAAT
>JAYVOT010000761.1:0-4445 GCA_043757795.1 Chthonomonadaceae bacterium
ACCTCACTTCTTCCAAGCCAATGTCAACCCGTCGCCAATGGGAACGACGCTGACATGGACGCGAGTGTCTTCGCTCATCAGCTTGTTGATCGCTCGAATCGCAACTGTGTCTTCGTCCTGAACGCTGTCGTCTGCGACTTTGCCGTACCACAGCGTGTTGTCTACCCCGATGAGTCCGCCGGGGCGCAACAGTTCCATCGCTTTTTCGTAGTAGGCGACGTAATTCGATTTGTCGGCGTCGATAAAGGCGAAATCAAAGGTTCCCTTGTGCCCGGTTGCGATAAGATCGTCGAGCGTTTCAAGAGCCGGGGCGATACGCAGGTCGATTTTGTGAGCGATTCCCGCTTCAACCCAATGTTTTTTGCCAATGCTTGTCCACTCTGCGCTGACATCGCAGGCGATCAATTTCCCGTCTTCCGGAAGCGCCTGCGCTGTGACGAGGGCGCTGTAGCCCGTAAAAGTCCCGATCTCCAGCGTCTTCTTCGCGTTCATCAGCTTGATGAGCAGTCCCATAAATCTTCCCTGCTCCGTGGAAATCTGCATTCCGCCGTTCGAGAGTCGGGCGGTCTTTGCTCGCAAACGCAGATTGATTTCGGGGACTTCCCCGCACACCGAAATCATATAGTCGTTCAAATGCTCCGTTATCGCTATCGTAGTTCTTGACATATTTTCTCCTTTGGTTTCGACCCAAATCCCCAATGCATGGATGCAATCATTACAGCGCAACGAATGCGCGATTATTACAAAAAGGGCGCGCCGTGCTTCGTTTCTACTTGTCCGCTAACTCAAGTACAAGCCGAGCTGTTTTTTCACTCGCTCCCGGTTCTCCCAATGAAAGCCTCACCTCTCGCAAATCGCTTTTGACTCTTGCGCGAATCTCAAAATTGTTGAGCATTTCGAGCGTGTGTTTGCAGATGATCTCGGGAGTGGCGTCGTGTTGAATCAACTCCGGAACGATTCTCTTTTGTGCTAGAATATTGGGCAGACCGATATGAATCAGCTTCTTTTTCATGCCCCGCAGAAAGTATTCGACCTCCATTAATTTCGAGCCGCGATAAAGAATCACCATCGGCGTTTCAAAAATCGCGGCTTCCAAAGTCGCCGTGCCGGAGCAAGTGAGCAAGACATTGGAGTGCGCCATTAAGTCGTAAGTAAGACCCTTTGCAAGCGCAAGAGGCGGCAAACCAACCTCTTGATTTCTTTTCATGACTTTCGCCTGATTTTCCAGTCGTTCTTTCCAGGCGTTCTCGGAGATCGGGGGTCCTCCTGAAACAGTGACCATTTGCCTATCAGCTTGGATGAGAGATTGAGCGCTCTTCAATACAGGCTTCAAAGCTCTTGCGCCCGGTTCGACGATGTACTCGTTCCAGATCTCCCCAAGACGATCCGCCATAACAAGATCGTGTTTCAAATAGCCTTGCATCATCTCAAGCGAGATGGAAGGCGCAACGCCGATCACGAACTGAGCGTCCTTTACTTCTCTGTAAATCAATCGCGCAGCGTCGATCAGAGTCGGCATGAGGTGCTTCACCTCTTGCTCTCGACTGCCCGGCAAAAGCCCAATGATCGGACGTTCCGGCGACATACCGAACTGCTCGGCAAACTCTTCGCGACTCATCTCCGACTTCACACGCTCAACAAGCGGATGTCCGACGTATTTTGCGTTGCAACCTAATTTTCGGTATCGTTCCTCCCCCCATGAAAAAGGTACTGCCAGCAAATCCGCCAAGTCCGCGAGGTTTGCGCCCTTCGATCCCTCTCTTCGCCAACTGCCGGGAGGAAAGTAGTAGAGCACTTTCATGCCATGCTCTTTGCAGAATTTCGCGGCGCGAACGTTGAAAAAGCCAAAGTCGATCAGTACGACTACATCGGGTTTGCGCGCTATCAGCGCCTTTCGCAGCCTCGGAACCATTTTCCAGAGAACCATCGGTCCTTTAACAAGCGACTGGGTAATGCTCACCGCCCCCCAGGTCGAGCTGTCATCGATGATGTCAACCCCCGCCGCCTTCATCGCATTGCTGCCGATTCCCCACAGTTTGGCGTCGGGGCGAAGACGAAGCAATTCCATCGCCAACGCCCCGCCGATCATATCTCCGGAAATCTCACCCGAAAGGATGGCGATATTCATTCAAACTCCCTGCCGTCCGCATTGTGATGCCGGTTCAACTCGAATAGACTGCAGTACGAAAATTGGATTAAATCGTTCGCTTCTGCGGACTCGGCGAACTACGCGACTATCACTCAACCCGCAAAGGCGGGTTTTGCAATTCCAGACGCGGACTTGAGGGACTGTGAAAGTATTCGATAGAAAATCTGTTCCGAAAAACTCACCCTTCCAAGATGCCCGGAGAACCGCCTCTGGACACAAAACAGTCAAATATGACCTGACAAAAATGATCGAACCGACGTTTTTAGGAATACTTTCACAGCCCCTTGAGTCCGTCGTCTCTCAATACCAGACGCAACTTGAATCAAATATCTTTATTTCCCTAATGTTGGTTTTTGCGTCCGCTGCTGCCTTCGCGTGAATTTTTAATAAATTTAATCAAATGTTCAAGTTCGGGACTAGTTTCGATCTCTTCCGTAATCGCTTCGAGGGCTTGCGAGCGATTCAATCCGGCTCGATAAAGCAGTTTGTAAGCTTGTCGAAGCTCACCCCGCGCCTTTGGAGAGATGTTGGCTCTTCGAAGCCCTCGTGCGTTGATCTCTATGACTTTCGCAGGAATTCCCATCACCATCATGTAGGGCGGCACGTCCTCCAATACCCCTGACATGCCTCCCACCATCGACAACGTTCCTATACTGCAAAACTGATGAATGCCGCAGTTTCCGCCCAGATTTGCGCCATCTTCAATCGTCACATAGCCGCTGACGCCTCCGTAAGAAGCGATCGTAATGTTGTTGCCGACGACGCTGTTGTGCCCGACATGACTGTATGCCATAAACATGTTGTCATTGCCAATGCAAGTGGTCGCGTCCTCGCCGGTCGCTCGGTGAACTGTCACGCACTCTCGCAGAATATTGTTGTCGCCGATCTGAACAAAACTTTTTTCGCCAGCATATTTCGTGTCTTGCGGAGCGCCGCCAAGAACCGCTCCGCTGTAAATTTGGCAGTTCCTTCCAATTGACGTGTTTTCGAGAACATGAACATTGGGGTGCAAAACGGTTCCCGCCCCAATATGAACGCCCTCCCCCACCATGCAAAAGGGTCCGACAATTGCTTCAGGGTCGATATCCGCGGTTTCATCAATGATTGCTGAAGCGTGAATTTTCCATTTGTTCAAAGCCTGGACCTCCTTTTGTCAACGGATGTCTTCATGGATTTGGCGCCTCCGCGAGAATATGCACAACGGGAGGCGGCGGATCTTTCAAGGCGAACTTCATATCGCTCTTTACGACTGTGACGCCCTCGACTCGCGCAACCATATTGACTTTGCCTAACATCCCCCGAACCCAAACTACGTTCGCCTCGACTATGAGAGCGTCGCCGGGAACGACCGGTTTGTAAAAACGAGCGTTTTCGATTTCAGCGATAAAAGGTAGTTTTCCATTGAAACGGGTGCAGGTCAGCATCATCACTCCAGCTACCTGCGCCATCGATTCAAGTATAAGCACGCCAGGCATAACGGACTGCGCTGGGAAGTGTCCGGAAAAAAAAGGTTCATTGTAAGTCACGTTTTTGAGACCGACGCATCGCTTTCCCGGCTCGATCTCAAGAATGCGATCCACTAACAACATCGGGAACCGATGCGGCAGCAATGTCTTCAAAATCTCAATATCAAAAATATCGCTCATAGTTTCTCCACAAAATCGAATTCAATGCAGAACCTCAACTCGGGCGTTTCCAACACCCGGCAGAAAAATGGGCGTCCTCCGAACGCGGGAGCGCCAAAGGCGCATTTTATATTGTGTCCGAAGTACATTTGGCGGAACGCCATTGAGCCGTGTAGTTTGATGCACGGTCGTGTGACGCCAGAGCCGCGCAATTTATTTCCCAAACAACTCGCTAAGCGGTTTCTTCGGGTAGTCATTCGTGAAATCGACTGAGACGCGAATCAAGCCAGCGTACCAACTCGTTTGATCTCCTTCGCCAACTCGACATTCCATTTATGACCGGGTCTTACAATGTTTATGTCGATGGCAAGTCTGGAGTTCAACAGCGCAAGATCGCCGATCGCATCCAAAAGTTTATGCGCCACCCATTCGTGCGGCAATCGCAACTCGGAAGAAAAGGAACCTGGCAGAAAAACGATATTGTCATTCAAATATGAGCTTTTACTGGGATCAATTATGAGCGCATTATCCAGTGAACCGCCTTTTGCAAGTCCTGCGGCAAGAAGCGCTTCAACCTCGTGTCGAAAGGCGAAGGTTCTAGCAGGCGCGATTGCAGTCCTATATTGTCCGGTTTCGCACGTATAATTCTCAGTGGCAAAACCTGCCTCCCA
>JAYVOT010000762.1:0-4444 GCA_043757795.1 Chthonomonadaceae bacterium
TTCAAATCGAGCGGAGACTGATGTTGCAGGCGGACATCATTCGGAACGGGGAGACCTTTCACACGGGGAGCGGACTGAATGATGTGGCGCTCAAGAGCAAAATGTCGCGATTGTTGCACTTGAAAACCTATTTGAGCGGCGAGCTATTCGCGACTTACCCTGCGGACGGCGTCGTGATTTCAACTCCGACAGGCTCTACAGGTTATGCGCTCTCCGCAGGCGGCCCCCTTGTCGAACCAAGCGTTCAAGTCTTCTTGCTTGTGCCGATCTGCCCGCACACGCTTAGCGCCCGCCCTATGATCGTTCCAGCCCATGAAACCATCGAGATCGAGATCGAGGTGGATGGCGACGATGTTATCTTTGCGATAGACGGGGTAGAACCGTTGACTTTGCAGTCAGGCGACCGAGTCGTCGTTCGTAAAGCGGATTACGCCACGAAAATCATCCTTCTCAATCACGGAACTTTCTACGACAAGGTACGAAAACGCTATCTCTACGGCGAGCGAGTGAACGCATGAGGGCAGGGAGTAGAGGGCTACTGAATGGCTCCAGTTGTCTGTATGGAAAGTAGGTTAAAAAAAATTCTATTTCAATTATGCGGAACGATTTGCGAAGCTTTTCATCAAACCGGCAATCATTGTTCCCTCTTCTTCACAACGTGAAAGAAGCGAAGCAACTGATTCTGCGGTAGCGAACCCGAACGAATAAAAGAAGGTAAGACTCCAACTCCTTTAGACTACCCTGAGCGATTCGCAAATATTGGAGGTATTCACCTCTCGTTTGCCTCCCGTGTCCTTCAGCTATGTTTGCAAGAAGGGAAGACGAAGCCCGACGTAGTTGACTTGTCATTCCATAAATTTCTGATCTGGGAAACTCACGAGGCAAGAGATGGCTGTCAGTCGCGATATCCATCCCAAGTTGACAAATTTTCAAATCACGATACGAATTGACTCTTTCAAACATATTCCTACCCTCTTCCCCGCCCTGCCCCTATCCCCCGTCGTCTCTTCTGCCGGCGCTTGCCAGGGTCGGCAGTCGGCGGCGTCGTTCCGGGGGCAACAATCGTTCGAGAGCGTCATCGACGGTGATGATGCCAAGCAACTTCTCGTCTTCGCTCACTACAGGAACCGCAAGCAGATTGTATCGCCCGATAATTTGCGCGACTTGATCCGCATGATCTTCGACATACACATGAATGACGTTATGCACCATGATCTCGCTGATGGGGCGAAGCGGGGGCGAGACGACGAGGTCGCGAAGGCTGATGACACCGGAAAGCCGCTCTTCGTCATCCACAACATAGACATAATAGATTAACTCCGCTTTCGGCGCGAGATCTCGCAAGCGCTCAATTGTCTGTTGGCAGTTGAGGTGTTCCGGCATAGTCACAAGTTCGGTGGTCATGAGGCCGCCGGCTGTGTCCTCGTCATATTCCATCAACTCCCGAACCTCATCGGCTTCCTCCGGGGTCATGTTTTCAAGGAGTTCATCGCTGAACGAGTCAGGTAGATCTTCAAGCAAGTCGGCGGCGTCGTCCGGCTCCATCTCTTCCAGGATGTCCGTCGCCATCTCCTCATCCAACTGTTGCATGATCGAAACCTGCGTCGCCGGTTCAGCCTCGGAAATCGCCTCAGCTGCCGTCTCGATGTCGAGCGACTCTATAACCTCCGCGCCCTGTTGCGGACTCATCTGCTCCACGATGTCCGCGATATCTGCGGGATGGAGTGTCGCGATCTTATCGTGAGGTACTTTGAGGCGAATTCTTCCGCCGGCGGATCCCGGCTCAAGAGTCTGCACATCGTCCCACGCAATGAGGTTTGAGCGCAGAGGTCTTCGAAACAGCTTCGCCGCCTTTTCGATCGGTTTGCTGATGGAGCCAAGCCGCCGCAACGTGGCGCGTAGGCTCGCATCCACCCCCACAACGCAGTAGTGCGTTCCGCACTCGGCGAGACGGACATCGCTCACTCGAACGACGCGGTAATCTTGCACATCCACGATCTGTCTATCCAAGACATCTCGACGAAGGCGGAGATCTTCGGCGCCCGGTACATAGGGCGAGATGGTTGAGAAATCGCCGACAACCCGAATATCGCTTCTGAGGTGTCCGCTTCCGTTGGGGCCGTCGGGATCGTCCTCAAACTCGACGCGGTCGTAAGGCAGATAAAACTCTTTGTTTTTACCTTCGAGCAAAACGACGAGCGCTTGTACGTTCGGAAGTCTGCCCTCCAGAGAAGCGACTGCATCAATCACTTTTCCAAGTTTTGCGCCATCGCTGCTCAGGATTCTTTTATCTAAAATTTGAGTCAAATACTTCATTTTTCTCCGATTCCGGCGCCTGACAATGAGCAGGTTGAAATTTAATCAAAACACGATACTACAAACGCTTCTCTCGCTATTATGACAGTTTGCAGGGCATGCGAGTTGCAGCGTGCGCTTTTCTTCCGAAAAGACTGACGATCTCGCCGAATTTCGTTTCGAGGCGCTTCCGAATCTTCCAAGTCTTTGCAACCGCTTCTTTAGCGTGAGGACGCTTGCTATTGCTCTTTCGGGTCGAGGAAGGCTCTTCAGGTCATAGATGATATATTAAGCAGTCACCTGTTCATTCGACTTTTGGAAAGCATGTTCGGGATCGAGCCGTCTTACAGAAGCGGTTTTCTCGCGATGTTGGCATTTCCATTGAAGAAACAGGATGCGACAAGAGTTGTTGTAATGACTTCAGCATCGGTTATCTTTGCTTGGACATCGTCCTCATGACCCTATTCGTTGAGAAAATCCGCACAAAAGCAGTTGATTGTGATAATCTTATCAGCATAATTGACCTTCCATAGTAAGTTGAGGGCAGTACTGTAACTATGTCAGAGGTCAATCATGCCGACTCAGCGGTAAAACATTGGCAAACATGGAAATTATGTGGAGAGCCAGGAGCCGCCTGCGACCGGGATCGTGATTCCTGTGAGATAGTCTGCGGCGGCGGAGGCGAGAAAGACGCAGACCCCGGCGACATCCTCTACGGAAGCGATTCTGCCGAGCGGAATCTGCGCGAGAATCTCCTCAGCCATCTGTTCCATGCCTTCGCGCGCCATCGCCGTCTCAACCCAACCGGGTGCGATACAATAGGAGAGAATGCCGTTCTCAGCCTCGGCACGCGCAAGACATCGGGTCAAATTCACCATTCCTGCCTTACTGACTGCGTAGGCGGGAGCTTCCGTTTCGGCGCGAAAGGCGGAGCGAGACGCGACGTTGATGACTTTTCCGCCTCCGTTTTTTCTCATGGAAGGCAGAACGCAGTAAGTCGCGTTGACGGCGCTCATCAAGTTCGTATCAAGAATTCGCTTCCAGTCCTCTTGCCAAGAGTCGTAATCAGGAGTGTCGAACGGTGAGAGTTCGTAAATTCCCGCGTTGTTGACTAGAACGTCGATCCTGCCGAATTGCGCAAGAGTTTCGTTAATCATGCGCAATACCTCTTCAGGTTTCGAGACATCCGCCTGTACGAGACAATGTCCTGCACCTGCCATCTCCTCCAGAGTTCGTTCCGCTCCCAGCCGACTAGAGCGATAATGAACTGCAACCTTCGCGCCCTCTCGGGCGCACGCCTTCGCGATCGCGCTCCCGATGCCGTTCGACGCCCCGGTCACGAGAACGATTTTATCTTCAAGACAAGCCATCTCTCCCCCTTTTGCAGCAGTCTTTTTTTCCAAAAGAGATCGCAACGCTAAACGCCGCTCAAAACGCTTTTTCATCCAAGATGAAACTATACGCTAACGCAACGCGTAAAAATAATTGCGCTGGAATTTAGGTTAAATTGATCTCAAAAATGAGCAGAACTCAGTGCATTAATTTATTCGCGTTGCCCAAGTGCGCCCTCATAGTATGTCATCTCTTCTATTTGCGTTAAAGCGCCGGTTTCTTGGATTCCCTCAAACTTCCCTCAGTTATGCCGGAACTTTCGGAGCATTATGTGTGGAAGGAATAATATAATAGTTTTTTTCATCGTCACATGACGAAAAATCAAAATCAGGATAACCAATCGAGGGTTGCTGCGTCTACCTTGGCGAGGCGAAATAAAGCCCGAAAGATTTTTGAACTCAACGGAAGAATCAGCGTCCATATAGATGTTGTCGGATACTGATCGGAGAAACTCATATGAAATACCTAATTGTCGTACTAATGTTCTTTGCCTATATCGTGCCGGCGCACGCTTACATCGATGCAGGCAGCGGCAGCTATATGTTGCAGATGGCAATGGCGGGCCTAATGGCTCTCGCCTTCACAATCAAGCTCGCATGGAGCCGAATTGCAGCGAGCGTTATGGGAATCTTCAAAGGCTCTGCTCGTACGGAGAAACTGTAAGGATATTGAAAAACGTTCATGACGACGGCTCATTTCGAGATCCGAGCGGATTTGTCTTTATTCGCGGGGAAACGATCTACCGCCAAGTTCAGGA
>JAYVOT010000763.1:0-4438 GCA_043757795.1 Chthonomonadaceae bacterium
AAAGCGAGTTCTTCGTTACCGGCAGGCAAGGGAGGGGTTTCATAAATGGCAGTTCGTGACATGAGAGCCGCGAAACGATACGCGACAGCGCTCTTCGCCACCGCGAAATCCGCTGGCAAACTCGATGCAGTCGAAGCCGATATCCGATCCGCAGGCGAAATCATCGCGGGCAACGCAAAACTTTCCGAACTGTGGGAGAGCAGAGTCGTCCCGGCAGGCAAAAAACGCGACATTCTCAGTAAAATATTCGAGGGGAACGTCGATGTTCTCACCCTCTCTTTTCTACGTCTCCTGATAGACAAGCGAAGAGAAGAGGTCCTTCCCGGCGTTCTGCATGAGATGCGTGAACTGGTTGACGGCGCGAATCGACTGGTCCGGGCGGAAGCGACTTTTGCAGTGGAGCCGACAAAAGAGGAGATGGACGCCCTCATCATCAGCTTGGAAAAACGCACGGGAGAAAAAGTTCAGCTCTCAAAACACGTCGATTCAAGCATCCTCGGCGGCGTAATCGTCCGAATGCATGATACGATTATCGACGGCAGCGTTCGCGGTACTCTGGACAAACTGCGCGAGCAGCTCTTGAGCGAGGCTTGATTTTTGCTGAGACGTCTTCGAACGTACCGGTTTTTGCGGGATACGGACGGATTGTAGTCCGCCTTTGGAGTTAAGAAATCCGCCTACGCGAACTCTTATGTCGCCGCGATTCTCGCTCAACCCGCGAAGCGGGTTTCCGGAAGCTTTTCCCCTGGAGAGCGGTAGCGAAAGATGAGGAGAGGGGTTGGGGCGGATTTCCACCCCACACGGAGGCGGGTTCTCAAGCTTACATGCGAACTAACCCGCTATCGCTCAGCGAAGACAGTCGCGACTTAACTAAGATTTTCAAATTAAACATAGCCGGGCGCAAACGCATTTCGCCTGGAAACATACGAAGAAACGGAGCAGAGAGACAACATGGCTATTAGACCGGAAGAGATTACCTCCATCCTGGAGCGTGAGTTGCAGTCCTACACTCGTGAGATCGAAGAGGTCGGCGTTGGAACCGTTCTTCAGGTCGGAGACGGAATCGCCCGTGTCTATGGGTTGAAGGACTGCATGGTTTCGGAACTCCTTGAGTTCCTCGACGACAAAGGCAACCCCATCACCGACTCACAGGGAGCCGTCATCCGCGCTCTCGCCCTCAACCTTGAGGAAGACAACGTCGGAGCGGTTATACTTGGGCCGGACACAGCCATTCGAGAAGGCACGACGGTCAAGCGAACCAACCGAATCATCGAAGTTCCAGTTGGCGAATCGATGCTTGGGCGCGTTATCAGCGCAACCGGCGACCCGCTGGACGGCAAAGGACCCATTATTACTTCCGATACCGCCTTTATTGAAGCTAAAGCCCCCGGCGTCGTCGATAGGCAACCCGTCAAAGAGCCATTGCAAACCGGATTGAAAGCCATCGACGCCCTCGTTCCCATTGGACGCGGACAGCGAGAACTGATTATCGGCGACCGAGGAATCGGCAAGACGGCAATTGCTCTTGATACGATCATAAATCAAAAGGGCGGCGACATGATCTGCATCTATGTCGCGATCGGACAGAAAGCCACTACAGTCGGAAATGTGCAACGCGCTCTCGAACTTGCCGGCGCAATGGACTACACCATCATCGTCGCTGCCACCGCCTCCGATCCCGCCCCGCTTCAGTATATCGCTCCCTACACCGGATGCGCCATTGGAGAGTATTTCCGAGATCAGGGCAAACACGCGCTCGTGATTTATGACGACCTCTCGAAACAAGCTGTCGCCTACCGACAAGTTTCGCTCCTCCTGCGAAGGCCGCCGGGACGAGAAGCCTACCCCGGAGACGTTTTTTACATCCACAGCAGACTGCTCGAAAGAGCCGCCAAGGTGCGGGAAGACTTCATCATTGTTGACAAAGATGCGCCCGGCGGAACGAAAGTCGGAGTGGATGGAGTTATCTACAAGAGCTTTGAAGGCAATGATCACGCCAAAGAAGTTCTCAAAGAGATGGCGAACGGCGACGCTTTCGAGATTAGAACGCTACCCGGAACCGGCGGCAGCCTGACGGCTCTCCCTGTCATCGAAACGCTTGCTTCCGACGTCTCAGCCTATATCCCGACAAACGTCATTTCGATCACCGACGGACAGATATTCCTGGAGCCTGACCTCTTTTTCTCCGGAGTTCGACCTGCAATCAACGTTGGAATCTCGGTTTCCCGCGTCGGCGGAAGCGCTCAGACAAGCGCGATGAAGTCCGTCGCTAAGTCGCTCAAGCTCGATCTTGCACAATATCGAGAGGTTCAAGCCTTCTCGCAGTTCGCTTCCGACCTTGACAAAACGACTCGCGCTCAGTTGGACAGAGGCGCTCGCCTTGTCGAGATTCTGAAACAGCCTCAGGGCAAACCGATGCCGCTTGAGCAACAGGTCACGATCATTTACGTCGGCTATAGAGGCTACTTGGATGATATCGCAGTAGCGGACATCGGCAAATTCGAAGCGCAGTTCCACCCTTTCATGGCGGAAAAATACCCGGACGTCGTCGAGAGCATTCGCAGAACGAAAGCCCTGAGCAAAGAGGCTGAAGCCTCGCTTGTCAGCGCCATCGGCGCTTTCAAAGCGCAGTTCAAGCCGTAGGCGAATGTTGTTGTCGCGTCGGGCGAAGGTCTGTAAGAGCCGTTTTCACAGACCTGGATTTTGAACCCGCGAAGCGGTTTTTGAAAGCCTTTTTCTTGACGAGGCTACGCCTGAGACCGTCATGATTATTGCATCGTTGTAAATCGTCCCATCGGGGAAGCCCTTTGCAAATACTCCCTCGGCGAAAGCGTTTTTTGGACAAAGTTGCGCCCTACTTAAAAACATGACGCAACGAGCCGGGCTTTTGTGATCCTTGAACCGCTGGAGAGCGGTAGCGAACGATAAGGAGAGGGGTTGGGGCGGGTTCCCAACCCGCGAAGGCGCTTATTGTAAATAACTCATGTTACGCAAACGATAGAATTAGAGTCCCATGACTGAAGTCACGGTCTAGGTGGCGTTCCGCCGTGTGTGCTTCGCACACGATACTCAAGTCCGGACTATGCTCAACAAGCAACGTCCCTGCAAACTGGCACAGGAATGGCAGTCCTACGTGCGTGCCAGTCCGTCTCATGTCCGAAGTACATACGGCGCGAAGCGCCGCATAGACCGGCAAATTATTCCTGAGATTCAAAAGCGCAAACATGCCAGGGATATTCAACTCTCGAAAAAAGTCATTTTGTCGTCAGGTCTGCGTAACATCAGTAAATAAGTCTCGCGGACTTCAGTCCTAAGTCACTCAAGACATTTGCCACAGAATTGGAACTTCCGGAGCCGCTATGGACGCCACTCTAGACATCAGAGAAGCCATCGAGGAGATCCGTCAGGCGGTGCGCGATCTGCGTGAAAACGTAGTTCAAGCGCTCACCCGGCGGAATCAGGCTCAGACCGCCTTGTCGAAATTGGAAGATCGTAAAAACGAGATTCTGAAATCTCTGGAGTTAGCGCTGAATCTTCATCGCGATGCGATTGCCGACGAGTATCGAGCCGATCTGAAAAACTGTTTGATTGAGATCGAAATGTCTCGGAAGTCCGTCGCGCAGATGGAAGCCCAAGTCGACTCGGCCAGAAATATGCAGTCTCAGGAAGAAGCGCGTCTTCAACAAATCGCGGCAGAGTTGCAAGGTCGCCTCGTAGTTCAACTAGGAGGCGAAGTCGAGCGAAAAGCGACTGATCCCGGCGTCGGTTGGGAACGAGCGCAGAGCAAAGCGAGCGAACTGCAAGCGAGAGTTGAAGTCTCTCAAAAGCCGAAGTTGCCTGAACAGCACGATGCAAACGCGGAACGAATGCTCGCCGATCTTGAGAAAAGACTTACCGAATCCACAGGATTGACGGCGCAACAGCTGGAAATCCGGAGTTTCAAAGCCGGGAAATACGCTGCGAAAACCGAGGTTGTCGCGCCGTCCGTTATTTCAACTCTGCACTCTCCGCCTTTTGATACTGAAAAAAAGGCGGTAAACCTTGATGCGATGACCCCGCAAGCGGTTACCGCACCAGGGTCTGTCGCAACAGCGCAATCGCCATTGCGCAAGTCCTCATTTTTGCCCCGAACCGTCCAATTCAAAGGAGAATCGCCAAGTATGGAACGAGTGAAAGTCGCCGCAATCGGAACCGGAGGCATCTTCCGGGGAGCGCACCTGCCCTGTTACCCTGACATTCCAAAGGCGAAGATGGCCGCCTTCTGCGATCCCGATCCCGTCGCTCAAAAAGCGGTCATGAAGCGTTTTGAGGAGTTGACGAACGCTAGAATTGAGAAGGTCAGCGGCGATGTCGATGAAGTTGATCGCCTCAAACGCGACCTTGACGAAGTGAAAGTCTACTCGGATATCAGCGAGATTATCGCAGAAGTGAAGCCAGA
>JAYVOT010000764.1:0-4423 GCA_043757795.1 Chthonomonadaceae bacterium
GCAGAACTTTTTCGCTATAACGCCTTCGGCGGGAAGCCCTTCGGGCGATAATCCAATTCGCAACGTTGGTAATCGTCACACCGGGCAGAGCCGCTTTGCAAATGCGCCATTGGCTAAAGTGTTTTTTGGACATAGCTGTGCTGAACCTTCAAACTTGACTCAAATAGGTTGGTTTTGAGACCCCGGAATCTTGCGTCCGCAGGACGCCCATTTTTGTGCCTTGTGTTTTTATTTCAATACCCGGACATTTCGTCCTACGGAGTGAGGAACATGAGTTAGTGACCGGGCTTTGAAAAACCCGTTAATGAGGCGCTTCGCCCCAACCTTCTTACGAACGCGAGAGCAGTCGAGCTTTTCGCCCCTCTCAAAACTTGATACGACAACGATAAGATCGGATATATTGAAGACCAGAAGCGCTTCCATTTAAAGTCGTCTCGGAGAAGGAAACTATCGCGTCTCCGCTTGATTGCGGCGGAAACTATGCCTGATTCTTCATCGCACGGATAGGCGGAGCGCCGAATTGACAGGAAATTTATCTCTGAAAATCATGCCCTCTTGCGGCGCTGCCTTGCAACAAGCCAGATTGCGAAAAAAGGACGCAAGGGCGACCGCCGACGCCCCTATTTTTTCCATACGAACGTTTCCCGGAAGAACTTTCAAGGCGTCGGAACCGCTCAGGCGAAGAATGAATGTAGGCTTTCCTTCCGGCGTTTCGCCCGTCGCAAGAACTCCGCTCACGGAAACTCTCGCGCCGCCGGGAAGAGGAGCGAGTTGAAACCCGACTGACTCAACCCCGAAATCCTTGCGTTTTCCCAGAGGAACCCTCACTTCAGTTCCATCGACATCCATTTTCAATAACTCTTGTTCCCAACTTAGAACCTCTCCTGTCAAAATAGCGGGTTTCCCAGTCAAAAGAGCGTTTGAAATCAAATCTTTGCCCCTGTAAACAGTGAGTCTTGATGGTTTCCCAGCAGATTGCATGTCGGACAAAACCGCTTTAGCGCTGTCGATAGTCTTTTCGGTTTCCACGGTTCGCACAGTTCCGGAGAGACTAATTATATCTCCGGGCTGAAACGGCAGAGTTGGCGGCATCAATAATCTCACTCTGACACCTTCCCCCGAAGCATCAACGGCATAGAGATTGTCGGGAAAAGTGTCCGTACCAAGGACGACGGTCAAATTTTCGAGGCGAACGGGAGTTCCCTCTGCGGCAGCGGCAAGCTTGAGCGAAGCGATGTCTCTCGAAAGCGGGACAGCCGCTCCGCCGACCTGAACATTTTCCGCCGTCACTTTCCCTGCCGCGATTACGATTTTCCGCACTACCGTCCGATATCCTTCAGCAGTTGTCTTTAAGGCGTAGGAGCCTGGCGGCAAATCGATAAAAGCGTAAAACCCTGTTCCATCCGTTCTCATTGAACGCGAGATGCCTTTGCCTCGTACCTCCACTTTCGCGCCGTCTGCGGGGTCTAGTTGTGCGGTCAGCGCGAAGCCTTTCAAGTGACCGACTTTCGGCGCGCTTTTCCAGGGCATCTGCGGAATGCCGGCGTCCTCGGCGAAAGGCCCTGCTTCTGCCGGAGCGCTAAGGGCGGAGTAAAATTCTTGACTGTTTTGAAGTTCCGGGCGTTTGCCTGTTGCGTCTTTCTCCCCGGCGTTTGTTCCGGTGTAGCAATAGAGCATCACTCCGAACGGCATCTTGCCTTTGGGATCGGGCTTGCGGGCGTCCCGTATCAGTTCCAGACTTTGAGGAATGGTGTTGAACCAGGTTCCGACCGCGACAGTCGCTCCCCGTCGATACTGGTGTCCCTTAATGAAAGCGCTCCAATTCTTCTGCCAATCCGCATGATTGTCGTATTGAAAGTAGGTCATCGGGCAGGCGAAATCGATCATTCCCTCTTGAAGCCACCCTCGCCAGTCCTGATAGACTCGATTCATGGCGGCGGACTTTTCTCCCCACTCCGAGTCTTTTTTAGGGGCGTCTCCCCAGGCGATGACTGCGGCTGAGACCGCAATTTTCGGGTTGACTTGTTGAATTTGGACATAGACTTTGCGAACGAGATCAGTCACCTGTTCCCGACGCCATGCTTTCCAGCGGCTGTCAGCCGGGTCCGGCTTTCCGTTCGGCAATCGCAGAATATCTTTTTGATTGGCGTACCTTTGTTCAAAACGCGCCAGACTGATCGGGTTGTAGCCACTCTTTGCCGCCGTATCGCACGAAATCAAAGTGAATGCCGTCTACATCATAATGTCTTGCGACGTCAAGATAGACTCGAAAAGACCAGTCAGCAGCTCCGGGCGCGCCGGGATCGATTTTCGTCGCCTCGTCATCGAAGTCTTTGTTGTCCGGGTTCAGTGAGAGCCAATCCCGATGCAATCGAACGATATTGAAAGGATTGGTTCCGTTGCCGCCGACTGCGCACGTGTTTATCCAGGCATGAACGGCGATGGGGGGCGACATTGCATGCGCCTTCTCGACAAGGTAGGCGAGAGCGTCAAAATGTTGCGTGTCGTCTTTCGCCCAGGGTTCGTATCGCGAGGCGTAGTAAGCGTCACCGCCTTTCCTCATCTGCACGAAGACGGCGTTGAGATGCGCCTCATGAACTCGCTTCAAGAGCAGATCGGACTCTTCCGGAGACTTGAAGGCAGGGCTGAAAGCGTCCGCCCAAAACGCTCGAAGTTCCGGACGCACGCTCTTTTGAGCGGAGGCATATTGAGGGGTGACTGAGAAAACCGACAGACCAAAAAATGAAATTAGAAGCGAAGCGGACGACAACGACAGTGGAATAGGCGGCTTCATCAGTCTCTCCGGTCGGGCGCTGAAGGCTCAGCATTGGGCTATTGAATGCGAAGGGAAGCCAGGGGCGCGATTCAACTTCGCATTGGCTAATACTTATGAATATCGGATGCCTGAAATCGGCTTTCTCGCGCGAGGCGCCGCCCCAATTTTAGCGAAAGAAAAGAATAGCAGTGAACGTCGATGCGAGCGTCCTCATTATAATAAAGTGATACTTAAGCCTCGGCAACTCAAATTTTGGTATCGAGAAGATTGTGGGGATTCGTAAAATCCTCCCTCGTCGTCAATCCAATTCGTCTGTTCGATTTCTTACGGGAATCTCAAAAACTGTCTCAACAGGCGACCCACGTCAATAGATTGCGTTCCGCCCTGAACTGCGCCGTTGGGACCGGTGAATCCGCTTCCGGAGGTGAGTTTGCCGTTGATAAACTGAAAAAAGTTCGAACGCGACCTGCCGGGAGGGGAGGAGTCGTAAAGGATGATTGGCGCTGACTGTTGATCAAAGTTTTTCCCCAGCAGTTTGTCCAGAGTGTCCTTTGCATCCGAGTTTTGCAGTTTGATCTTTTCGATTCGCGGAGGCGGGGGCAACAGAGACTCTCTAGCTGAATCCGCTTTCTCGTCTTTCTTCGATTCCGCTTTGACTTCGCTCAGTCGGAAATGAAAGACGCCGTCTTTATGATCCCATTCGATCGGCAAGCTGCTGACTTTTATTAGCAGTTTCAAGGCTGTTTTGAAGGGGATTTCTTTTACGTTGATGCTGACTTTTCCGTCATTAAGCGAGTCGTCTATGACGAAATTCGCCTTGATTGATTTCATCAGCGATCTCAATGTCGAGACGAGGTTCGCGCTGTCCGCGTCGATGGAGACCTTTAAATCGTCGAAACGTGCGGGATTCAGTTCGGAGGATGCGAAGTCGGATTTTTTATCGCCTACGGAAGTACTCGCTTCGCCCCCGGGCTTTTTCTCCGAAGATTCGCCCTTGCCGGCGCCTTGCGCTAAGGCAGGCGATATGGCGAGCGCGGACAACCCGGCGATCACTGCGATTGAGGTAGACCATCTGTTTTGAATTGAGAACATCGTTCACCCTCCGTCTATTCGAAAATGACTGAAAGAGCGCCTCCTCAGCGAAATTCGAAAGCAAGTCTCGTTATAGAAACTGAATGGAAACTTGAAATCCGCTTGCGCATGGTGTCGGGCATTGCCGTCCACATCGATTGTTATGAGATAGTATATCCGAATTATCGGCAAAAACGTTATGATAAGCAGGAGAAAAGTTGATTTTCGTCTGCTTTTAAAGTTTTCCAGACGAGGCGAAGGCGCTTTGCGCACTTAACGCCGCACAGATTGGAAAATATTCCCCGGTTCGTTATCTTGAAGTTGAAATCGTTTGACGGAGAATTTGAGTCCTGCATAGGCGAGAACGAAGCGATGCGCCTTTGACAACAGATCGCTTGCTTTGCAGAATCAGGGCTTTGTCGTGCCCTTTTCAAAAATTAATGAAATGCCGCCCGCAGGCGAAGCAGTCGCGCTAATGGACTGAAAGATTAGAAAAACTGAACCGATAATAAGAAAAGTTTAGGAAAATTCCTGAAACGCAACCTATTTTTGATACGTATAGAGTATCGTAAGAAG
>JAYVOT010000765.1:0-4421 GCA_043757795.1 Chthonomonadaceae bacterium
CTACCGGCACGGGAGCCTCCGGGGAGATACGATTCACGTCGCCCCAGAGATACTCATCCAACATTACGTCGCCTAAGACCGCGACTCGCTGATTTCGGAAGGCTTCGACAATCTCCCTTTCATTCATTTCCTCAGCCTCCGCTTGAATTTTCCGCATTTTTCTTTTCCAATAATATCATTGATTTCGCATTATCGACCTTTGAAAAATCGTAAAGATATTGTGACAGAAAAGAGACATAAATGGATTATCAAGCGAATTTACTCGACTCTGAAATTGCAACGACGACTATCGTATGATAGGCGTCGTTGTAAAACGGTTTCGTGATTTGGAATCGTACGCATTAGGTCGTGTCGGAAAAGATTATAATTGAAAAGTAATTGTCCGGCGTATTGAAGGTTATACAACTGAAGTTACGCAGACCTGACGACAAAATGATTTTTTCTAGAGCGCTTTTGAATCCCATGACTAAAGTCACGGTCTAGGTGGCGCTTCGCGCCGTATGTCCTTCGGACATGAGTCGTGACTTGCCTGCCCGTAGGACTGCCATTCCTGTGCCAGTTTGCAGGGGCGTCTCTTGGTGCATACTCCGCACCTTGAGTATCGTGTGCGAAGCACACACGGCGGAACGCCACCTAGACCGTGACTTTAGTCATGGGACTCTATTGTTTGCGTAACTTTTCAATCTCGAACAACGACTGTTTGTGCGATGTTGTCGCCAATGCGAAGTTGCGTTGCAAGCACAAGAACAATTTCTATAATTCCAACGAGACCAATCAATCCTGGACCATATATTGAGCCGATTATGGGTATCGCTGCAACTAGGTGCGAGAAGTAGGAAATATTGCGTTGTACGGAAGTTCCCCAGGCTACGGGCTTGCCGTCGAGACGAACCACTCTCAGACCCATTGCCTTTTTGCCGAGGCTCTTTCCTCCGAAAAAAGAGTCTCTTGAGATGAAATAAAGGGTTGTCAATGGGGCGAAAATGATTCCTAGCAAGGGTATGAACGAAAGAACGATAAGCGGAAGGGCGCAAAGGTAATCGATCATCAGAGCCAAGAATCTCAATCCGAGAAGCGAGGAGTCAGGTTGCGGAATGGCTTGAGGAGGCGCGATAGCGGTCCCTGTGTCGGAAAAAACGGTAACTGGAAAGCTTACCTGTCCCATTAGCATCTCCCCTGCAGGCAAAGTCTGTCCAGTGACTGAGTCTAAGAGCAGTTCTTGGGGAGCCAATTTGTTTTCCATAGCCAGGATTTGGAGCGAGTTTACATCCAAAGGTTCAGAGGGTTGTCCGTCTTTGCTGATAATTTGATACATTTCAGGTTCCAATCGTCAGGGAAATAAAATAGAAAGATGTTTAGAATGGGACAAATGTTTGATCTTCCTGAATTCTCCGCACGTCGTAGCTCCGGGGTCTGCACTTGCTTGGTATGAAGATACCTGTTCTATACGATTTCTGTAAAGCTATCTCAAATCGAATACAGCTTGTCAAATGGCGTCAATAGGTGGGCAACGAATCTCCTGTTTCGCATTCGCTCGCTATATTGTCGAAGAGTTGCGGGCGCCACTCGGCGATCATTCCGAATCCCAGCGAGTTTTTGTCGCCGAGTCCGCATTCCCACGCTGTGCGAATCAGTTCGGTAGAGCCGATGAGTTTGAAGGGTGCAAACGCGCCAACCACGTATTGACCTCCGATAAAGAGTTTTTTAGTGCCTCGATGCGCTGTTCTTTGCATCCAATCCGCATCAAACGCCAACTCAAGGTTTGCATCATGTGGGTCTCTGTCGTGTAATTGACGATACTTGCGGATGAGATTGCAACGGATCATTTTCGTAAACTCAACCCCGTCGCGAGGAAGCAAAAAGGTAGGGGTGCGGTCCTCCCGACACATAGCGACAATGGGAGACATGCAAGTGAAAATCATCTCATTCGAGAAATTAGGAGACTGCACGTAAACGTTGTCGGTTACTTGAAGTTTTAGTTCGCCGAGATTCAAAATCGGTTTGCGGTCAAGTTGTTTCTTGATGTCCTCCAGTAAGAGAGTGCAGTAAGGCGAAGCGAGATACCAGTCAATCCTCCCCGGCGCGATCTCAAGGGCGTCTTTGACGCGAAAGCGGCGGCAACGCGGAATCCTCAATTGCGAATAATTGACCATAAGCCTTTGAGTTGAAGTCACAATGTAGTTTTCTCGGGTCTTGCGAGTAAAAGGCGACTCCTCATATTCATCCGAAACGCTTGTCAATTCGGATTGGTTAGCGCTGTCTCTGAGGTAAATAGCGGCAGACTTTTTTAAAACATGTTTGTTCGCATTCACATCTTTTAAAAGCAAAGTGACCATCTCATTCACTTGCGACATGTGGTTGAGCGGGATCACGATAGTTTCCGAAGTTGAAAAACTGATGTGCAACCGCATTTGCAATCTCCCTTCGTGCAATTGAATAGAGTCTCACATAACCTATTTTAATTCGGTTTTCGTGAAAGAAATGTGAAAAAATAAAAAATCTTGTGAATTTTTGAATCGCGAAAATTGAAATGAGTGATTTTTTCGAGCATGGAAAGTCAACGCTTCAATGTCAGAAGAGCGTTGCTAACGACGATTGTCCTGAAATACGATATTCGTATCAAATCCGGCGATATTCATGTCCATTTCAATCCAATGGGAGGGAGTCTGGCAGAAAAGCAAGTCATGGGACTTGCGCTTGATTGAGAAATTGGCGGTATAATACCCATAGGTCTAGAACGCCCTTGCGTTCGACAGCCATAATGCGGAGGGCTAGTTGCTTTGTAACAAGAGGGGAATAAGACAATCTTGATGAGTTCGGGAAACATGCCTGGCGATGACGCGTCAAATCAGCCTAGACTTCCAGGCGAGGAAGGCGAAGGCGTCGTACTGAAAGTCTACTCAGGTCAATACCTGATACATCTCGACGTTGACAAGGTCGGTTCACTGAGGACATTGAACTGTTCGCTTCGAGGAAACCTCAAGAAAAATTTTACTTACTCCACTAGCGGGAGTCAACCTCTTCGAGTGACGAGGGCGAAACGACCGTTATCTACGGATGCCGTCGCTGTCGGGGACAGAGTGCGTTGCACTCGAATTGACAATGAGACCGGCATCATCGAAGAGGTGTTGCCTCGCTCTTCGCGCTTCGCTCGTTCAGGCTTTCGAGGGGCGACGCAAACTCTGGTTACAAACCTCGATCAACTTGTCATCGTCTTTGCCTGCACGGAACCCAATCCCGACCTCTGGCGCCTTGACAGATGGTTGATAGCGGCGGAAAGCTCTTCCCTTGAACCCCTGATCGTCGCAAACAAACGTGAACGCGTCACGCAAGAGGCGTTTGATGCCGTTTTTTCGGAGTTTTCTGCGCTGGGATATCGCGTGATCGCAACAAGCGCCAGAGCGGAGATAGGAATTGAAGAGTTGCGCACAGCGCTTCGAGGTCGGATCTCCGCATTCACCGGTCCCTCCGGCGTTGGAAAATCGAGCCTTCTAAATGTCGTCAAACCGGGTATTCGACTTGCGACAGGGGAGATCGGAGGCGTCACTTTCAAAGGCAAACACACGACTTCCGTCCGCGAACTGATCCCGCTTGAGACAGGCGGATGGGTGGCGGATACCCCCGGATTGAGACAACTTGAACTGCTTGCAATGACCAGGGAGGAGTTGGCGGAATGCTTCATAGAATTTCGACCGCTCCTGGCGCAAGGGTGCCGTTTCCGAGATTGCAAACATGAAAATGAACCGGACTGCCTCATCAAACTCGCGGTTGCGAAAGGTTCCATCTCAAAACGCAGATACGACAGCTTTCTCGTCCTGGCAAAAGAGATCAAGTGAATTCAGCATTCTGCGGCGCAGATTGATGCTTCTCGCCTTTTTGTACGCATCGAAGGGGAGCTGTAATGTCCTATCGAGACGCTGATGAGACCGACGAGAGGTATCGAATTGTTGCGAATCGCCGCAGTGGGAAGAGCCGTTTTTGTCATTCCGCCTCTGGCGGGACGCTCTTTGCGCGAGAACGGAATCCCTTCGTTGGGAACAGTCACCTCGGGAAGAATTTTTTTTGTTTCAATGCCTGCGGCGAGAAAGCTTCATGGGCAAAGCCGTCTCAACTCGAAAAAAAGGAATTTTTTTGTCTAAAAAGAATGTGCGCGTTGGCATAATCGGGGCTGGGTGGTGGGCGGCGAACACGCATGTTCCCGCCCTTCGCGCCGTTGAAGGAGTTGAAATCGTCGCCTGTTGCCGACGACAACCTGACCGCTTGAAAGAGTTTGCAGACAAAATCGGAGTGCCTCAGTCTTATCTAGATCATGAAGAGATGTTGGATAAGGCGAAGTTGGACGCTGTCATCGTCTGTTCGCCGCACGCCCTCCATTACGAGCATGTCAAATCCGCCCTTCAACGCGGTATGCCTGTCTTGAC
>JAYVOT010000766.1:0-4417 GCA_043757795.1 Chthonomonadaceae bacterium
AGAGTAGTTGCGGGGATGTCGATAGTATGGCGCCTATCAGGAATTTTTTTGGGAAGCGGAAGTTTTTGAGCGGTGGGTTCGACGGGACTGCCGTAAGCGAGCAGATTTTCAATTAGTTGCGTTAATTGTACGGAAGGAGTCGCGCCTTTCGGCAACGAGTCGATGTGTGTGCGATGGAGTCGTTTCGCCCGGATGGAATCCGTGTTCCACAGGAGGACGAGCGCCCGACGCGTCTCTTCTTCACGTTCCGGAAAAAGGGAAAGCAGGCGAATAAGACGCTCTATCTCCGCCTCCTCGTCTCCTATCTCTCTTGAGTGCGCTATGAGACGATTCAAGACGATCCCCATGTCAGTCTTGAGGTAAAATCGCCCATTCAGCAAGGCGCGTTCGTTCACATTTTCCAGAAGGTCGCCACGGTAAAGCGCTTCCGCATGCTGCCAGTCTTCGCTTTTGCGTTTTTCTCGAAAACGCTCGGCGTCTACCCAGACGTCCGATAGGTCGATATGGATCTCGCCCTGCAAAAGCTTTATTCGATCTCTGCTTCCGCTGAACGCAGTCCTCAATTTGGAAAGAGCTTGTCGAACGTTGTCAGTCGTCCGATCTCCCTCGTTGCGCCCCCATAGAAGGCGCTCGCACTCGTCCACAGACGCTTTTCGTTCGGGATGCAATGCTAGCAGGGCTAAAAGCGCCTGCGCTTTTTTGGGAACTCCCTTTGCAGGCTTTCCATCGACCGTTAATTCAAAGGCGCCGAGAAGGCGTAGAACAACTCTGCAATCTTCCATGCGTGCGAATAAGCTCCGTATAAAATTGATGGACGAGTCTGTGATGCGATTCTATCAAATATTAGGTTCTCGTTCTTTAAATAGGCAAAGCGCAATCCTCAGGACAATTTCTCGATCTTAGCGGCGCTTCACACCCCCATCTGAATACTGCATAAGTCAGTTTCAAATCTTGAGTACGACTTTTTCACAAGAACGCTTCAGCTCCGGATCAATACGTCCACCGCCTTGACCTCTCCCCATAGATATTGAAACCAAGTACAGCAAAACGTCCAATCCGCCAAAAAAATCAAATACATTCAGTCTGGCCCTCTACTGCTGCAAATACTTGTAGGGAGGCTTTCTGTTCCAAAACGAATTGTTTGCAATAAACGACTATCTTGTCAATATCGTCATCCGTCCGATCCGGATCATGATGAAAAAGCGCCAGTCTCTTGACTCCTGCGTCTATAGCGAGTCGAACCGCTTGAGTTACCGAAGAGTGTCCCCAGCCTTTATGTTGGGGAAGCTCTTCATCGGTGTACTGCGCGTCGTGAACTAGCATGTCAGCATTTCGGCAGTAATCAACGAACTTCTCCCAACCTTCGGAGCCAGGCGCAGGAAGTTCATTATCCGTCATATATATGAAAGATTTTCCTTTGTCCTGTATTCGAAATCCGCAAGATCCGCCGGGGTGATTGAGATGCAGGGTCTGGAGAGAGACTTCGTCGTACGTCGCCCTGTCTATGCAATAGTCGCCGATCTCAATTTTTGCGGTGAGGGCTTCCAGAGGAGTCGGCCAAACGACCGTATCCATTTGTTGGCGGAGTATCTCTTGCAGACTGGTAGGGTGCGCCGGGTTTCCGAGAACTTTCAGGCAGAAGTCTTGTCGATAAGCGGGGGCGAAGAGCGGAAATCCCTGAATATGATCCCAATGCGAATGGCTAAGCAAGAGGATCGCTTCAGTCGCTTCCTTACGTGAGGAGATAAGCTTGCCGAGGTTGCGAATTCCTGTGCCGGCATCGAAAATAAAAAGGGAAGAAGCGCTCGTTTTCAAGGACACGCAAGGCGTATTCCCGCCGTATCGGACAGTATCTGGTCCAGGTACAGCGATCGATCCTCGAACTCCCCAAAAAGTCACTTCCAACTTCTTTCCCTTTCCCGCGCTGGATCAGCAAAAAGGAAGCCTTGACTCTCGCGAGATATCCAATCAGGGCTTTTGAATCGCTTTGTCCTGGACTGTTTGGCATTAGTCCGTATCGCACTGAAACAAATGCATGAAAATTCAATCTCGCTTGAATAAAAGGGGTTCTAGCGATAAGAATTTCGTCGGACGAATCTCCGGATGAGCAAGAGCGTATTCAGTTAAATCTTTCTTGATTTTCTTAAACGGATACCTGCGCCCTGGACACCAGGTGCGCTTTGTGTCGTAGTGACGAAGGACGTTCTCTACAGGAATCCGATACTTCGTCATCAACTCCTCACAGAGTCTGGTAATGGCTTTTACTTGAGCGTTTGTCGGGACGGTTGGCCACCCCTGATATTTAATTGTCGGGTCGAAACAACCGATCATACAGATGCCTATGCAGTCGTTGAAATGCGGCGCATGGCAGCCTTTGCAGTGATCCGGCCTGCCTCGCTCCACCTCGCCATTCGGCAAAATGACATAGTGATAGCCAATATGATAGATTTTGCCCTCATATTCGGTCGCCCACTCCGGGTGGTCATGCGCATGAATTCTTTCCAGAGCGACCGCATTGATAACGACTCCGCGGTAGGATGCAGGGCTATCCGACGAGTGCAGGATAATGCCTGGCGGATCGGAATTTACAATCGGAGCAATGATTGCAGGAGCAGGTTTTCTCGCCTTGCGATAAAATCGGAGATAGATGATTCCGAATGCCGTCGTAAGAGCCGCGAGACATAGCAAAATCAGCGATAAACGTCTTCGCCTTTTACTTCTGCGATTCGTTTTGGAATAAGTGTTTTTTTTGGCTTCTTGAGATGCACGTTTAGCGGCTCGCCGCATAGCTTTCTACCTGTTCGCTCTCATTGTCGATCCCTATCTTCAGGGATTCCCTTATGACGTGCGCTAAAAAAATCGCTAATATTCGCTGTTGGTTTACAGGTGTCCAATATAGTTTCGGTCAATCAATGTTTCAGCAACAGTACGCATTTATTGTAGTGCGTTGAAGCGTGAATGTCAAGCGCTTTTTTAACTCAAGGGTGTGAAATAGTACACAGGTTGCATCCGCTTTTATAATTGATTATTGTTGCAAAAAAATCGAAATTTTCCAGTAATTGTCACGCTGAGACCAAATTCTGTCCCGGAAAATTAAAAGAATGTCTGGAATTAATTGATTGTCGTGATAAAATGGCACAATTTCGTCACAAAAGAGTATAATGGCGTTGTTCGTAAAAAAACGGATTTCACTTTTCAGAAGCGGATTTCACTTCTCAGAAATAGGTTTTTGCTTATTTTTTAATTTGAGACTGATTGGTGCGTAAATGGCGGAGATGGCGGAGGCTCGAAAGATGAGGCTTCTAGAGATAATTGCTGGAAGCGACGAGGCGTACGATTTGGATTCGCTTGCAGCTGCCATGAAGTGCGACACAAGAACGATTCGTCGTGATTTTGACTCGATTCAGCAGTTGCTCCAGAGGATCCAAGGAGTGGAGATCCGGCGCGGCAAAGTCCTCGCTGTGCGAACAGGACATAGTCCGGGATACTTTTCAGATCAGTTGGATAAAAACGCTCCCGCTAAGGCGCGCATCGCAAAAGCGATAGTCCGGACACTTCCTGACGAGGTCGCGCTCGCGCTCACCGCCGGGAGCACGCCTTTCGCAGTTGCGAAAGAGATCCGAAGGGCTGTCGTCGAAGGTGAATCTCCCAAAAATCCGATAATTTTCACTAACAGCCTTCCGGCTCTTTTGGAGATGGTGGTTGCAGGAGTTTCTACAGGAGCGCTTGGCGAGATATATGTCCCGGAAGATTGCGCCCTGCATAGCCCGGAGTTTCATAGCTCAATTCTGCCGAGCGTCGCTATTGTCGGCGCAAGCGGAATCAGCTTCGGCGCAGACGGCGGTCTCGCCGGATTGAACCTCTTCTCGCATCGGGCGGAAGAGGCGGCTTTCATGAAGCAACTGCTCGTCAATATCCCTGAAGTCATCATTGCGGCGGACAGCGCAAAATTGAACAAGCGTCATCCCTGGAATTTTGGCGGCAAAACTCTCAGCGGGAAAAAAGTTCGTCTTGTGACAGAGGCTCTGAGTCATGAGCAGGAAGACGACCTTGATCGTCTTGCGGAACGTCTGATTTCTGAAAATATACTTTTCAGTTACGAAGTTGCGTGATCCGGCGAAAAGTGAAAATCTCCTCGGTTGGCGTATGACTTCGAAGAGATGACACAAGACTGATTCTGAAAAAATTGATAAGCAACTCATGTTACGCACTCCGTAGGACGAAATGTCCGGTTGTTGAAAACACCCGGTCCGTGAGATTTTGGGTTTGGGTTATCGGAGTTTGGAAGCGCTCCGCGCTTAGCCGGGAATTGTAATGAAAACACCTTGCACAAATTTGAAAAGCGGCTCTGCCCGTCGTGACGATTCCCAACGTTGCGGGTTGGATTATGTCCCGAAGGGCTTCCCGCCGAAGGCGC
>JAYVOT010000767.1:0-4403 GCA_043757795.1 Chthonomonadaceae bacterium
CTCATCTCAGCGCTCAAACCCGCTCAAAACGGAATGCCCTCCGCAGTTCATCTTCCTGTTCGGATCGCTTTTGAAGGCTCGCCCTGCCCCGGCGAGACAGCAGGTTGGTTAGGCTCGAAATACGACCCCTGGCTCATCGAACGAGACCCTTCCGACCCGAAATTTCAAGTTCCCGATCTCATGCCGGTTTCCGGAATGACGGTAGACCGAATCAATGATAGACAAGCGCTTCTTCGCGATGTCGACTTATACCGGAAAGACCTTGATAAAGACCTCGAAGCGCGACAACTGACGGAGGCGCAACAGAAAGCGTTCGCGCTCTCCACTTCCGCAAAAGTACGAGATGCCTTCGATCTCAATCAAGAGCCTCCTAAAACGAGAGACAGGTATGGTCGGCACAAGTGGGGACAGTCTGCGTTGCTCGCGCGAAGGCTCGTTGGAGCGGGCGTCAAATTCACGCAAGTCAATCTCGGCGGTTTGAATACGTGGGACTTTCACGATAAAGAGGTGGAAGGCATGAACAAATTGATGCCTCCCTTCGATCAAGCGTATTCTGCGCTCATAGAGGACTTGCACGATCGAGGAATGTTGGAGGAGACGTTAGTGATCTGCATGAGCGAGATGGGTCGCAATCCCATCATGGGCAAGCCTGTAACGGGTTCGCTCGACAATGGCGCGCGCGCAGATGGTCGCAACCACTGGCAATGGTGCTGGACGGGCGTTTTCGCTGGGGGCGGAGTGAAGGGCGGAAACGTCATCGGAGAGAGCGACGAATGGGCGGGATATCCGAACTCAAAAGCCTACTATCCCTCCGACATGGGCGCGACGATTTTTCAGGCAATGGGCATCGACCCTCGTTCGGAGGTACATGATCTGGGAAACCGCCCGATCGCGATCAGCAAGGGAACCATGATAAATGAACTCTTTTAACTTCGGTTCTCGTTCAAGGAAAAATCAATGAAGACGCTGAAATTTGCCATGGCGAGTTTGGTTTTTCTCGCCGTCATAGCAGTTGACTCCGCAGTAGCGGATAATAAAGCGTCTGTGCAGGGCGTCGTTTCGACTCCTGCAGGCAAACCCTTGAAACTCATGGGATTGAGTCCAAGCTCTCCGCAAGTGATTTTGTCGGACACGCTCAGTACAGCGAGAATTTTAATCGACGGAATTTTCGCTGACGGCAAAAAAGACCTCACTGGAATAGCTGTTTTCACAATTAGAGACAAGAAGATCGCTACGATCAACGAGCGAAATATCATTGAAGCGCAGAATCCCGGCAAGACGATTTTGACCGCGAAAGTCGTCTTGAACGGGGTTATTAAAAGCTGTTCGATTCCGATATTCGTTGTCCATCAGGCGAAAACTCCGCAATTCGCTTCTGACATCATGCCAATTTTGACAAAGAGCGGATGTAATGCCGGAGCCTGTCACGGTTCGAACGCAGGCAAAGGAGGTTTTCACCTCTCGCTTCTCGGTTATGATCCCAAAAGCGATCATGAAGCCATGACGCGCTTTGTCGGGTCGAGGCGCATCAGCCTCTCTCAACCTGACAATAGCCTGATTCTTCGTAAAGCGACGGCTAGAATTCCTCACGGCGGAGCTTTAAGATTTTTTCCTGAGTCGTCCGAGTATCGCACCCTTAAGGCTTGGATTTCCGGGGGCGCTCTCGCTCCGAAAAGCACGGAACCGACTGTTACAAAACTATTGGTGTCTCCTGATAACCGATCGCTTGCAATTGGAGGGATTCAGAGTTATAAAATCGAGGCGACTCTCACAGACGGCTCAAAGCGAGATGTGACTGCAAGAACGCTCTTTACATCCGGCGACGGCTCCATATTGGAAGTCAATTCTGACGGATCAGCGAAAGTAGTGGGGTCAGGAGAAGGTACGGTCGTCATACGCTACGGCGGTGTATTTACAGCTGCTCGCCTCACAGCCCCCTATGGAAAACCTATCGTCGAAAAGAAATCCTCTTCTCTTTCGCCAATTGACGCACTCATCAACTCCAAACTTGCCGGACTTGGAGCGCCGCTTTCCGAACGTTGCTCTGACGCTGAATTTCTTCGTCGGGCTTCATTGGATGTTACGGGCGCCTTGCCGAAACCGGAAGAAGTGAAGTCATTCCTGTCATCTCCGGATACTTTAAAGCGCGAGAAATTGGCGGATCGTTTGCTATCCTCCGACGCATATATCGATTTTTGGACTTTAAAATGGAGCGACCTGCTACGCAACTCGCAACGCTCGCTTTTGCCAAAAGGAATGAAAGCCTACCATCAGTGGATACGCGAAAGCGTTAAGACCGACAAACCCTGGGATAAGTTCGTTCGTGAAATATTGACGGCGAAAGGAAGCGGTTTTCTGGCGGGAGAAGTGAACTACTATCGCACTGGAACCGATCCTGACGGAGCGTCGATTTCTACGCCGGAAGAGCTTGGCGAGACGACAGCGCAGCTGTTTATGGGCGTCAAACTTCAGTGCGCGCACTGCCACAATCACCCGTTTGAAAAATGGACGCAAGTGCAGTACTACCAACTCGCTGGCTTCTTCAAACGGTTGGAATCGAAGAGCGGCAAAGAACCGGGCGAGAAGCTGATTTCCGAGAACGGGCTGGACGAGATTCGACACCCTAAAACCAACCTCGTTCTGCACCCCGCTCCTCTTGACGCCGCCCCGATTCCGACTGAATTCAAAGGCGATCGTCGTCAGTTTTTCGCCGATTGGCTGACTGCCCCGGACAACCCTTTTTTCGCGAACGTAATCGTGAATCGCATTTGGAAGCACTACATGGGGCGAGGTCTGGTAGAACCGGTTGACGATTTCAGAGTGACGAATCCCGCAACGAACGACCCGCTACTGAAGTATCTTGCGTCCGATTTTAGGAATAAAAAATACGATTTGAAAGCTCTGATGCGTGAAATATTGCTCTCGGACGCTTACAATCGCTCCTCTCGCGCGACACCTGAGAATGCGCCGGACAATCGCTACTACAGCCGTTTTCTTGTAAAACGAATGAGCGCCGAACAGATTCTCGATGCCCTCGACGATGTTACGGGAACGAGTGAAAAATTCAAGGATTATCCGGTCGGGACTCGCGCCGTACAATTGATGGACACGACGGTAGCTTCGCTTTTCCTGGATGCTTTCGGTCGCCCTGTTCGCCAAACCACCTGCGAGTGCGAGCGCAGTTCAGACACGAGCGTCAATCAAGCGTTGCATTTGCTCAACGGAGAGGATGTTCAGGCTAAACTTGCAAGCCCGGACGGCAACCTGGCAAAACTCTGCGATGGAACGTTGACTCCCGATGCGATCATAGAGCAGCTCTATCTTTCTACGTTGTCTCGCCCGCCCACCGGGAGCGAAACGAATCTTGCCCTCACCTGGTTTGAGAAGCGCAATGATCGAAAATTAGCGACGCAAGACCTTGCATGGGCGCTTGTAAACTCAAAAGAGTTTTTGTTTAATCATTAGCTTAACCCGATGACGTGAGATTCAAAAAACGATGAAGCTGTTTCTACTATTCACAACTTTTATCTTCGCGCTCCGACTCGCATCGTCTGCGAATGGCGGCGCCCTACCGCCTGTCCAGAAGTCGCATTCAAAGGCGGCGACGATTCGATATGCGAAAGACATCGCGCCGCTTTTCGCCAGGAGTTGCGTAGGATGTCACAACGCCCGAAACTCCGCTTCAGGCTATGATCTTTCAACATATGAAGCGATGGTGAAAGGCGGGAACAAGGGAAGGGCGATCATCCCCGGCAAGAGCGATATAAGCCTGCTGTACAAATATCTGATAGGCAAAACGAAGCCGTCGATGCCGATTGGGGGCGTCGTTACTACTGTCGAGATCGCCAATGTCAAAAAGTGGATAGATTCAGGCGCTGAAAATGAACTGATAGCAAACGCCGATCTTTCAAAAGGCGGGGGCTACGGAGCGATTTCAGCGCACGTCGCGCCTCCCGTTACAGCCCTCTCCTTTTCGCCTGACAAAGAGACATTGCTCGTTGGAACCTATCAACAGGTGCAACTTTGGGATTTGAAGACAGGAAAGCGCACCGGGGTTCTCAAGGGCGCTTCTGAGAACGTCACCTCTTTCGCCTTTTCTCCGGACGGAAAAACCCTGGCTGTCGGGGGAGGCGTTCCTACCTCGTTCGGCGAGGCGATCCTTTACGACTTCAAAACAAAAACGATCCTCAAAACATTTCGAGCACATGCCGATGTGGTTTACGGACTCGATTTTTTGCCGGATGGAAAACGAATCGTCACTGCTAGCGGCGACAAATCCCTGCGCCTCTGGGACGTTGCGACCGGCAAAACGTTGAAAATCATGAAAGAGCATGCCGATTCCGTTTATGCCGTTAAAGCGACTGCGGATGGAAAACGTATTATATCGACGGGCGTTGATCGCA
>JAYVOT010000768.1:0-4392 GCA_043757795.1 Chthonomonadaceae bacterium
ACCGAGACCGTGACTTTAGTCATGGGATTCAAAAGCGCTCTCGAAAAAATCATTTGGTCGTCAGGTCTGCGTAACATGAGTTATTTATCACACGGTTTACAAAACGCCATTGAGCCGTGTAATTTCTTGTTCGGCTCAAGATTGCCATTGATCCGCTTAATTTGAGTCACGACTCACAGCACAACTCAAACCATATGATTTTCACTGTATGGACTCAAACGCAACACAACCCTCAAATACCTGCTGTAGGAGAAAATCCCCGATGCCAATAAGTCCCCTTGCCGGGAAAATAGCCCCCAAAGAGATGCTGATCGATGTTGAAGCGTTGCGAAAACAGTACTTTGATGTCGAAGCGGATCCGGAAAATCCAGCGCAATTGGTTTCGTTCGGCACTTCCGGGCATCGCGGCTCCGCGCCGAAAGGCACCTTCAACGAAGCGCACATCCTCGCAATCACGCAAGGAATAGTCGCCTATCGGAACTCCGAAGGGATACTGGGACCGCTCTATCTCGGAACGGACACGCACGCTCTCTCTTCAGTGGCGCAAAGGACTGCGTTGGAAGTTCTCGCCGCCAACAGGGTCGAAACTTTTCTGGCGCCGGAGGGGAACTACACGCCCACTCCGGTCATCTCGCACGCCATACTCGGTTGGAATCGTAGCCGAAAAGACTGGATCGCGGATGGAATCGTCATCACGCCTTCGCACAATCCGCCGACTGACGGGGGAATCAAGTACAACCCGCCGTCCGCCGGTCCAGCCGAAACGAACATCACGAACTGGATTCAAAACTACGCGAACGATTTAATGCGAAACGGCAATCGAGAAGTAAAACGCATTCCCTACGAAGCCGCTTTAAAAGCTCCTTCAACGCACCTCTACGACTTCCTGACTCCCTATGTCGCCGATCTTGGGAACGTGATAGACATGGAAGCGATTCGCGCCTCAGGATTAAAAATCGGCGTAGATCCGCTTGGAGGTTCCAGCCTTGCTTACTGGCGCCCGATCGCAGAAAAATACAGTCTGAACATGGAAGTCGTCAACAACGCTCTAGACCCGACCTTCGGGTTTATGACGGTGGATCACGACGGTAAAATCAGGATGGATTGCTCTTCGCCCTACGCGATGGCGGGACTTGTCAGCCTGAAGGACAAGTTCGATGTGGCGTTTGGAAACGACCCGGATGCGGACAGACACGGCATCGTCTCCCCAAGCTCCGGCATTCTGAACCCGAATCACTATCTCGCCGTCGCAATTAACTATCTTTTCCAAAATCGACCGGGGTGGAGAGCGAACAGCGCCATCGGAAAGACCGTCGTGAGCAGCAGCCTGATCGACCGGGTCGGGAAAGATATCGGGCGGCGAGTCTCGGAGACGCCCGTCGGTTTCAAGTATTTCGTTGATGGACTGTTGAGCGGCGACTTCGGCTTCGGAGGGGAGGAGAGCGCAGGAGCCTCTTTTCAAAGGCTGGACGGAACTGTCTGGACAACGGATAAAGACGGCTTGATTTTGGGACTGCTTGCCGCCGAGATGACCGCGAAAACGGGCAAAGATCCGGGCATGCTCTACGAAGAGATCGTGGCGAGGTTGGGCAGACCTGTCTATAAGCGGGTGGACGCCGCAGCGACTTCCATGCAAAAAGATCGTTTGAAGCGCCTCGCTCCGGAGGATGTGAAAGCCTCTTCGCTCGCCGGTGATAGGATCACAGCTCGCCTGACCCGCGCTCCCGGAAACGGAGAAGAGATAGGCGGATTGAAGATCGTCACTGAGAACGGCTGGTTCGCCGCGCGTCCCTCCGGCACGGAAGACGTCTATAAAATCTACGCGGAAAGTTTCAAAGACGAAGCGCATCTCGCATTGATACTTGATGAGGCGAAGCAAATCGTCAGTGATACGATGTAGGCGAGGGGCGTTGAGTTTGAAACCCCCGTGCCTGGAATTTTGAAATTCGCTTTCGCTGGTTGAGAAGCGCTTGCAGTCAGCGCGCCGTCGCTCCAGGCCGCTACACCCAATTATGCAGGGGATGCTGAGGCGCATGACTAAGCAGTTCATAAAAACTGACTGGATTTTAAGCAATCCGGATTCCGGAATCAACAATTCCGTCTACTTCAAAGCGTTCTCAAAAAAATTGTCTACAGCGTCCTTGCCTTTCATCTTCATCGACTCCTCGAGTAAGGCGGTTCCGTGTCGGTCGCCTTCGCTTAAAAGCAACCGATGATCGGTTGATCTGGACATTTTTTCTATCATTGCAGGTCCCTCGCCCGCCACGGAGTCGCCTCTATCGTGATAGACTCTCAAGGGACCCTTCCACAGCTTTGCCGACTCGGCAGTCTTTAGGCCGCCGTAGTTTGCGCCCGGCGAGAAAAGAGCGACCGCCTTGATCTGATCCGGATGTTTCGCTGCATAGATCAGGGCGTTGTTCGCCCCGTACGAAGCTCCCGCCAATCCAATAGTTTTGTAGTTTTTTAGATACCCGACCGCCGCCGCGATGTCTTCCGACGTGTCCCACTGTGCGTCTTCCCCTTTGCCTCCCGTCCCCTCCGTCGACTCTCCCGCGCCTCTTTGGTCGATAGCGAGCGCTGTCACTCCTTTTGCTTTGAGCGATTCGCAAAGCATGGTCCAGTCCGACTTCGAACCCCCACGCTGATGCAGCAAAACCGTCGCACCGCCGGATTCCGAGGCGGAGTAGAGCGTTCCTTTGATCACCCAACCGTCGGCAGTTTTGAAGCTGACAGGCTTGGGAGCATTTTTTGAAGCGGCGGACAGAGGCTGCGGATTTACTTTCGCAATAACTTGAGGATCAGGATCGTGCGAGGTTTGGCATCCTGAAAGGAGCGTCGAAATACATAAGACGCCTACGAAAAACTGAGGCTTTCGCGACTGCGCAACGTTTGAAGCGTGTCTCATTGTTTGTTCTCCTGAGAAGCGTTTGTGATCTATATGATTCATTTGCACTACTCAGCCCTCCCTGAGGGAGGGCTGATGATTGAATGCTCCAAGTTTTGGTAGAAATCCTTATGTTGCGTAGTAGTTCGGCTCAATTGGCTTTCCTTCGCTTACTGACCTCAGAACTCTCAGCACACTGTGCCCCTGTTTTCGCATGGTTGAGACGTAGCCGCGCGTACTGCAGAAGTTTTTTGCACCTTCAGTCGTGCGGAACTACCGGAAATATTAAGCTTCACTTTCACCATTCGAATATCGCGTTCAGCGAGGTTGTTCCCGAAAGGAACATTGAAGTCATAGAGAAAAGCGAGCGTCTCGCTCTGATGCTCCTCCAACCGCCGACCAGATTGTCGCCGACAGTTCGTTTTCGCTTGCCCTTTTTGCCAGTGGGTTCAGGGAGCGGGTTCGCCGCATTTCCCGCTTCAAGAGCGGCTCGATAGCGAGTTTCCAGGGTGAGCAACACGGCGGGTTCAACAGATGTCAACCTTGCAACCTTTATTATAGGAGGGATTTGACGGAACCTTCCGCAGAATTAGGGGGTTATTCACATGCCATGTGAAAAGTGACGCGATGAGGGGTTCTTTGCCCATCGCACCAGAAAGGTATAGTTAGGCGTTTTTTCGCTCTTTGCGGTCGCGTAAAACAGTTGTTTATCGTTGGTCACGAAGTCCCGCAATAGGGTTGCGGATTTCCTCGCCCTGGGTCCTGAACTCCATCACAGTAAATATTGACGGATACAAAACAGCGAGATTGTCACGAAAACGTGGCTATTTGATGTTTTTCGTGACCTTTGTCGACTCATTTCAGGGCTACTATACCTTTTCAGTGCGATGGGCAAAGAACCCCCAAATAATACGTGGTGCGCCGAAGGCGCCGCGGTACGACGACTGCGGCCTCGCGTTTCGGATTGCACTTGACTCTAGTGGCCGACAGGCGCGAAAACCTGGTTCCTCAATAACTTTTATGAAAAGAGGAACCGCGTAGCCTTGCCCTCGGCGCGGCGAGCAAGAGAGGCTTCCCTGGAGGGGACGGAAGGGGAGAAGACTTACGAGGAGAAACGATTACTCGTGTCGTGGTAGTTGTTCCAGAAAATCTTGATTAGGTTTGATGTCAAACTGCTCTACCAACTGAGAAAGCATGAGTTTGAGCTTAGCAAAAGCATTAGAATTAGGAAATTCAGGCTCAGCGAATACGATGCAGTGAGCAATGTGCTTCCCATTAGATGTATCAGGCTCTATTTTTATAGTGTGCACTATCTCTGGCTTGCTTCCACTCTTATGATAGATAGGGCTTGCGTCGCGAATTCGTCCCGCAAGCAAACTAACTATTGCTTGATCAGGCCCTTTACGCGGTGGGTCACTGTATGGCGGGTTATCGCAAAGAAGTTTTCTATACAAGGAGGGCTGCTTTGAACTATCGGCAAATGCTTGTGCAGATACATGCAAAGCGCC
>JAYVOT010000769.1:0-4382 GCA_043757795.1 Chthonomonadaceae bacterium
TTATAAAAACCAAAATGTCATAAAAAGTGAGTTGGGGCAATTATGAAAACATTTTAAGGGGGAACTATTAAAGCTGGCTTAAAACCAGATTAAATAAGTTTAAGAATCATGGATTAAGGGACGAAACGTATCGATTAATTCGTTAGTAGGACAACGCTCATCATGAAGTCGGCGTCGCACCGGAAGGCGGCTTCATATCCGACCACTCCCAACGCCTCTATTCTTGCCTCTGAAATGCGGTCAGTGAGCAGTTCTATCGGGGTGGAATTGAGGTTGAAACCGAGGGACTGTTTTGGCAAAGACTCTGTTTTCCCCATTCCTATGCCCATCTTCAACCCGGTGCCGCAGGCTTTTGAAGCGGATTCCATCAGGGAAAAATGGGCGGCGGAAAGTAGGAGCGCTTTCTCATGTTCGGATCGAGCGGCGAGAGTTGAGAGGAAGGGCTTCAATTTAGAGGGATTTTGCGTATCAGCGTTCGAACTTTCGCAGGCTTCGAAGAAGAAACGCAGTTCTTGTTCCGACATGAACTGCCGGGCAAAGCGTGCAAAGTATTCAAAGTTCTTTGAAGGGTTGCGAAGGCGCGAAAGAGCGACGAGGTCGACTCCGACCCCCGATATCGTCTCCCCATAGGCAGCGAGAACGACGTGCGCTCCGCCGTCGTTGGTGTTGGAAATGTGGAGATGTCTGTCTGCGAGACCGTTTTGCTCGGCAAGTCGTTTCAGTTCGCCTTCAAATTCCAGGAATGGTTTCCCGAGTTCGTCTCGCTTCCAAATGAGTCCGTTATAGACCTCTTCCGTGTCAAGGAAGCGGTCTACCCCTGAAATCAGCTCGCTTTGCATCTCAGAAAAAACTTCCGGTAGCAGTCGGCGTAGGAGAGCGCCCACTGCGCTTTCACCTGCTTGTTTGGTATACAGGAAGTTTGACGCCCGATCTCGCACCGATTTTTCCGTCTGAATCCATCCGTAAGCGTAGGGAAATGAAATCGGAACTTCAAGCGGAGATCCTTTCAGAATGACGCTCAAAGCATTCGATCCTGCGGATACCGAACAGGCGTAGGGGGATCAAGTTTGTCCATAATATTCGTCTTTTTCAACCACTTACCTATCACAGCTCCCACGGAACCAAATGTGACGGAGCTAGCGAACCACATTCCTGTCATTGCGAAAATCACTTCCAAAGTGTGCCCGTGCTTCGCGAAAGCAGGGATGATCGTCAAAACGGCGGTAGGAATAATGAGAAGTAAATGCGCCTTAAGCAAAGATCTGAGAATTCGGTTCGAGTTTTTATGTCCGACAAAAATTCCCGTTAGCGTTGGAGGAACCAGACCAAATAAACAGAGTAAAAGTGAAATATCCGTTGAGTTTGGACTTATTGCATATACTAGTATTGAAAGCACAATCATCTCGAAGAGAGCGCACAGCCCGAAACACTGCAACGCAAGCCCGAGACCGCTTTTGCCCACGTAAGGTATCGTTTCCATCCGAACCGGATTTGTTTGTTCCACTGCAATTTGCGACACATGTGCAGATTGACTGAACTGTTGGAGGGTCTCTGCGACAGCCTCCGCCCGCGTACTGCCAAGCTCTTGATAGGCGACGATCACCTGTTCCAATTGATGCCGCAAATCGTTTCGCATTTTCGTGCGTTGCTGATAGGAAACTCTTCCTACAAGGGGCGCGGAAAAGTGATCGAGGTAATCCTCGACCTCAAGTTCGGAAGCGTCGGCGTGGTCAGGTTTGTAGAGATATTGGTTGGTTGGCTCCTCATGATCAGTCTGTCTCAGCATCGTCTTCTCCCATACTCAAAAGTCGGAAAGGGTGCGTTAGTTCCGGCGAGTTTTTTAGAGCGCTTAAGTTAAACGGAAATTTGAATTATATTAGTGATCATACGAAAAATCAGGTAGGATTCGTTCCCTGTAAAACGTTTTGGGACGAGAAGTCTGACTCTTTTTGTCGACTGCTTGAAGTACAAACAACCGGGCGTTCTCGAAGGAGAACGTCCGATTGGAGGATTGGCTTTTCAGCGTCGGGGAGGTTACGAACTTCCGACACTCAACGCCTACTTCAACTGCCCGACAGCTTCTGCGATACGCGCCAGACCCTTCTCAATATTTGCAGGGGAGGTGGCGTAAGAGAGTCGTATGTAATCGTCTGCGCCGAAGCCGGAACCCGGAACCGCCGCCACGCGCGCCGCTTCCAATAGCCACGTCGCGAAGTCGTCGGAATTGGAGAGGAGTTTTTCGCCCGCATGTTTGCCGTAGAGTTTGGAGACATTCGGAAAGGCGTAGAACGCGCCGCCGGGCAAGACGCACTCGACGCCGGGTATCGCGTTCAAAAGAGAGTGGATGAGGTTGCGCCGCTCCTCAAATGCGACTCGCATCTTCTCGGTCGGCTCCTGCGTTCCGTTCAGCGCCGCCACCGCCGCCTTTTGCGCGATCGAGGTCGGGTTGGAGGTGGATTGATCTTGCAGTCGGCCCATCGCCGAGACGAGTTCCGTGTCCGCTGACGCGAGATACCCGATTCTCCAGCCGGTCATCGAGTAGGCTTTCGAGCATCCGTTCACGACGATGGTCTGCTTGAACGCCTCTTCTCCGAGCGAGGCAGGGGAAGTGTGCGTGCGCCCGTCGAACAGTAGTCGCTCATAGATTTCGTCGCTGATAAGCATGACGCCGTGTTGAACCGCCACTGAAACGATGTCTTTGATCTGTTGTCGCGTCGCCACTCCGCCTGTCGGGTTCGAAGGCGAGTTCAGGACGATGGCTTTCGTTTTCGGGGTGAGTTTCGCGAGCAACTCGGCGCGGGTCGGCATGAAGTTGTTTTCCGGCAACGTCTGAACGATCACAGGAACGCCGTCCGCCAATTTCACCATTTCGGGGTAGCTCACCCAATAGGGAGCGGGGATAATCACCTCATCCCCCGGATCCAACATCGCTTGAAAAACGTTGTAGAGCGAGTGTTTCGCGCCGCAGGAGACGATGACGTTCTGCTGAGAGTATCGCAATCCGTTCTCTCGATGAAACTTTTGAACGATCGCTTCTTTGAGTTCGACCGTGCCGCTGCTAGGCGTGTACTTCGTGCAGCCGCTGTTGAGCGCATCAATTGCGGCTTGTTTGATGTGGTCCGGCGTATCGAAGTCGGGTTCTCCCGCACCAAAACCCACCACATCCACCCCCTGCGCCTTTAGTGCGTTCGCCTTCGCTGTGATCGCAAGGGTGGGGGAGGGAGCCGTATTGCGCGCTCGTTCGGAAATGCTCATCTTGAATACTGACCTTTCAAAAATCTATTTGTCCCTGTTCACTCGTTGCACTCTCGGGTCTAGCGCCGCCGCGACCTCAAGATCGACGATTAAGAAAGTCGAAGCTGCGGGGTCGTCCGGGTTGACGACCATGCCTGCGGGAACCTTGCATCGACTGCACTTTGATCGCCCCGGGGCGAGGAGGTCTCCGCAAACCCTGCAACTTAAAGCATACCCTAAATTGGGGCTAGTCGAACCGGAGAATCCGCCAGCTTGCCCGGCGAGCGAACCTGTCCGGGGGAGGGCAGATCCGCCTGATGGCGCGTAATCTATTTGCGCCGGTCGTTCTTGCTCGGCTCTCGGCGGGTTGAAAGGAATCCCGGAGGCGTTCGTTGAAAAACTAGTTTCGGCGAAAAGGGGTTTCAAACAATGGACGCAACGCTTCTCGCCCTCAGGATTTTGTTTGCCGCATTCGGGGCAGTTCATAGGATGTTCTCGCAAAATAAAAACGGATTTGTCAGCGCCTGACAAGTTAATACTCGCGCAGACGTTCACTCGTAAAGTTCGACACCGTCTACTCAATTCCTGCCATTCAAAATAGTTTTGTTCAAACCCGAACTCCCGGACTCGGCGACGCTTCTGAGTCTTAAGATTAAATTCCCGGTTTCGGCGTCGTTCAACGAACCGGGTAATTTATTTCACGGTTTCCGACACGATATGGGCTCAAAACAATGGGAAGGTTTGCGCATTCTACGCGCCTTGTCCGAAGGACATACGGCGCGAAGCGCCACAGAGACCGTGACTTTAGTCATGGGATTCAAAAGCGCTCTCAGATAGGACAGGTTCATTCATCGCCAATAGGTTTGCCGAGTTGCCATTCTACTGCCTGCCGGATCAACTCTCCTGCGAACGACGAGGAGACATATCCTAGCCTCATCTTCTCATCCGAATTATCCGAGTCCGCAGAGAATCCAGTTTCATAGTTTCATAGCGCCCTTAGGGAACCATGACTAGTGTCCCATGACTAAAGGGGCTGTGAAAGTATTCCCGAAAATAGTCGAAATTCCCAAAGGAATTTTCGCGACTTCCGTCGAATCTAATGGTATCGCTTTTTACGGAGTTTACCATGAGTTTTCGGATGCACGCCG
>JAYVOT010000770.1:0-4378 GCA_043757795.1 Chthonomonadaceae bacterium
AGTACCGGTTGCCTTCCTTATGTCTCAAACAGAAAATTTCATCGGCTCCACTGCTTGATCCACGAGACATTGCAATGGGCAACTCTAACAATGGAACACACTTTAAGAGCATCTTTTCGAGAATTGTATTTCCAGCATCGCCAGCGAAAACCCATGAAGAAGATTTAAGAAGGCTACGATCTATTTGACATAAATCTGGCTTCTCATTCTTTAATATGTCTGGGGCGCTACGCAAAAATTTAACTGGAGACGATGGTGCACGGTTTTTGTTTAAGAATAAAAGGCAAGTGTATGCACTAACATTTGCAAAAACAATTTTTGCCCCAAAGTCAACTATGAAATCTAGGGTATTGGCTTCTGTCAAAATGTGGCGAATTCCCTCCCCGTAATCTGTTGTGAGAAACTTACTTGGAATGATGTAACCAAGAAGACCAACATTGCTCAACAGACTCATTCCCTTTTCTATGAACACGACATATATGTCGTAATTGCCCTTATTTGCAGATGCGTAAATTAACTTGTAATGTTCTACTTCCTTTGGTGCATATTCCTTGAGTGACTGAATGCGTATGTACGGCGGATTCCCGATGACCGCGTCGAAACCGCCGGATGCGCTGAGGAACGGAAACGCCTTCTTCCAGTCGAAAGCGTTCACCCGATACATCTCCTCCTCGTCCAACATCGTCAGTTGCCGATTGTCGTAGAAATCAGGACCGATGAGCGAGTTGCCGCACTGAATATTGCCGGAGAGATCCGGCAACACTCGCCCTAGCGAGAGACTCGTCTGCGTGCGAACCGTTTGTAGGGTCTCCCCTTCCAACATCTTCAAGAGCAAAGAGAGTTTCGTCACCTCCACCGCTTGAGGATCGATGTCCACCCCGAAAACGTTGTTCAGCAGAATTCGCCGGCGTTCGTTCGTCGTCAGTCGATAGCCGTTTCCTGTCTGATAGACCTTCGGCTCTCTGCCCTTCGCGTGTTTCTCCGCCCCATCCTCCTCATACCAATGCAGATGCCAATTCAGCAGAGTCTGATACGCGCCAATGAGAAACGAGCCGGAGCCGCACGCCGGATCGAGGATTTTGAGCGGTTCGGCGGATTTCGGCGTCTTGCCTTCGAGGAGTTTGCCGACCGTCTGTTGCACGATATAGTCCACGATGTAGGTGGGGGTGTAGTAGACGCCGCCCGCTTTCCGCACCTCCGGCTTCTCCTCCACAGTGGCGCGATGTTTCGGATCGAGGACGATGACCTTGCCGAGAAACTGCTCGTAGACCTGTCCTAAAATATCGGCGGGGAACACCTCGAAGGCGTAGGGCGAGGGATAGTAGAGGCTTTTGAGAATCTCTTTGAGGACGCCGTCCTCGATTTTGAGCGTGAGGGAGAGCGTGTCGCGTTCGCCGTCGTCACGCCCCTTCTCCGTTGCGAAGTGAAATAGCCCGGAGTTGTAGCGCTCGTCCGCCTCTCGAAACTGTTGGCAGAGTCGTTCATAGACGTTCCTGCCGTTCAACAGAGACATGAGCCGTCCCATCGTCTCAATGCCTCTGTCCTCGCAGATTCGGAGGAAAATAATGCGATCTATTGTTTTCTGCACGGCGAAGTTCAGTTGTCTTGTGGAGAGCGCCGGGTTTTTTGCGGCCAGATTGACAGCGAGCGCCGTGCGCCAACCTTCGATCTCCGCGAGAAAAGCGGCATCCACTTCCGTCGTGCCCCGCTTCGATTTTTTGTCGTCCGCAAACCGATCAAACGCGCCTTTCAGCACCGCCTCTTTGGAGAAAAGCGCGGCGATTTCGTCCCATTTGCCGAGGTAGTCGTTGAAGGTGTAGTATTGGATTCGTCCGATCCCAGCGCCGTCGCTCGCCTGCGGCGCGATCCTGCCGTCATAGACCGCGAACTCTTCAAAATCGGTGAGAATGGAAAGCGGAAGTTTCGCGCTCCACGCATATCTTCGGAGTTGGAAGGCAGGGTTGGCGTCGATTTTGAGGTTGACGGCGGGCTTCTTCGCCTCCACGAAAAACTTGCGCGTCATCCCGATGCGAAAGCTGTAGTCCGGCGCTTTCATCATCCCTCCGACCTTGACTTTGTCCTCGTGAATTACGTCTTTATAGGCTTCGGCGTATCCGTGTTTGTTGTCCACATCCCATCCGAGCGCCGAAAAAAACGGATCGATGAACTCACGACGCACCTGCGTCTCGTTGTAGGCGTCGGACTTGTAGTTCGCAAGGTTGTCCGTGAAACGTTCCACAAGTTCAAGCACGGTTGGAGGCGCGGGCATAGGTTGAATTGCTTTCTGTTTCCCCGCGCCTTCATTCAACATCGGGGTTCGGTTTCATGTCTTACTCTGTAGTTCTGTTCAGTTAGAAGAAAATCCTGCGAGATTGTCCGGCAAAACAAACCCCGCGCCCAAAAGGATGGGCGCTCCCTGAGCAAGACTCCCGCCTCCATTACTCCCTCCCCGGAATTAGGGTCGGCGTTTCAGCGCCAGGGGGCGCGCCCTAACAAGACTCCCGCTTCGTGTTCTCTCGCCCCCCTTCTGCCCGCAACGCAGGAGCAGGGGGTTGGAGGGATGAGGGATTCCGGAATTAGGCGCGGAGTTCCGGGCGAGCGTCATTGCCGAACGCAAAACTCAGTCCGTCGTCACTGCCGCTTCCGCACTTCTGATTCGGTCTTGACGACTCCACATAAACAGAGCGGAAGACACTATCAAAAAGAGTATCGCATTGAAACGGATGGCAGGGAAAGCTCCGAAATGCTTTGCAAGAAACCCGATTTCCACCCCCCCGAGCGGCATCATCCCTTGAAAGACTAGCGAGTAGACTGCCATCACTCTACCTCTCAATTCATCCGGCACGCTCTCTTGTACGATGGTGTTGCAGGTCATCGCAAAAGCGATCATAACGATCCCCTCCGGAATGAGGATTGCTAATGCGATCAAAAACGAAGGCGCGAAGGCGAAACTTAACAACCCCAGCGACATTGAGAGGGCGCCGCCATAGACTAAGACAAGCCTTGGAACGCGGGCGCCGATCGAGGCTAGAAGAAACGCCCCTAAAGCTGCGCCGATGCCGTTCATCATCATCAATTGGCTGTACCCTGCGGCTTTGCTGCGGAACTGATCCGCGACCATCGGGAAGAGAGTCGAGATCGACCAGGCGAAAAGGCTCGCAGTTCCTATGAGCGCCACGATGCGAAGCGTCCTTCGATTCACCCATATATACGCGAAACCCTCCCAAACGCTCAGCGCTTTCACCTCTCGTTTCGTCGTCGGGAGTTTCAATTGCGAGAGCGAGATAAGAACGGCGACAAAACTAAGTCCGTTTATCGCGAAACAGGCGGACGCTCCGAACTTGACGAGAGTCACTCCGGCGAGTACGGGCCCGATGAAGCGAGCGAGATTGAAACGCAAGGAACTGAGAGCGATGGCGTTGCCAAGGGCGTCTCGCCGCTCAATCAGTTCGCTCACCATTGATTGTTGAGCGGGCATATTGAAGGCGTTGACTCCGCCGAGGAGAGCGCTTAAGACTGCGATATGCCAGGCTTCCATCTTCACCCATCTATTGGTTGCGAGCAGGGCAAGGACGAATGCGAGCGCCATCATAACCGTCTGAGTCCACATCAGAACCGTTCTGCGAGGGTATCGATCCGCGACTTGACCGCCCCAGACGGAGAATAGGACGTAGAGAATCGCGCCTGAGCCTGAAACGATTCCAGACCAACGAGGGTCATGAGTGAGATCCCAAACAACCCAATTTTGCGCGACGGTCTGCATCCAACTGCCGGCGACGGAGATAAGTTGCCCGAAGAAAAACAAACGAAAATTCGGGAAGTACAGGGCGTAAAACGGGCTGTTTTTGCGCAAATGATCAGGTATTGAGTCCAGGACTTCTTTTGCATTTAAAGGTGCGGAATCGGGATCGGATTCCAAATTGAATTCTTCGATCCCGGCGCCGTTCTTGTTTTTAATGTCTTCCTTCACCTTATTTCGCTCCTCCGGATACGACTAACACTATTATACTCCGTGAAACGCTCGGAACCGGATTCGCAACAGGTTCGCTTCACGGGCGAGCGGATCAACAGGGAACAATGCTGCATCCGATGCAAAGAGGTTTGCTAGCAGCGCAAAGAGTCAGGAATGTAGAGGCAGCAAAAAGCAGGTTCCCCATTCTGAAATATTCCAGAACGGGGAACCTGCTTTTATTCAGACCGTTTCGACTTTGAAACGACCTCAAAAATCGTTAGTTGCTGTCTACGCTCGGTTCAAATGTCCCGTGCCCGGGAATGTTGCAAGACACCTTGTAGGAGGCCGCAGTGCCTCCCTGTCCGTTGCTGAGGGTATAGCTGCCCCCCCTGGGACACAGTGGAACGGCTCCGGCAAGATCGGGAA
>JAYVOT010000771.1:0-4373 GCA_043757795.1 Chthonomonadaceae bacterium
TATTCCAGATGCCGCGCATAGACGCTTTCCAGACCCGCCTCGGCTTCACCAGCTTCTTTTGCATATTCTTTCACTGTCTCCAAAAGGCGATATCGGCTACGGTCGGATCTAAACTCCGCGACAACGAGGCTTTTGTCCACAAGCGAAGTCAGCAGATCCAGCGTCTCCCAATCCTCGATGTCGGCGGCGGCGCAAACTTGTTCCGCCGCCTGCAGAGTCCAACCGCCTGCAAACGCGGAGAGCCGATGCAACATCGCTCTCTCTTTGGGATTGAGCAGATTGTAGCTCCAGTCGATCAGAGCGCGAAGGGTCTGATGACGGGGAAGTCCGGTGCGATTTCCGCCTGTCAAAAGCCGGAAACGATTGTCCAGTCGATTTTCAATCTGTTCCAGCGGCATAGCGCGCACACGCGCCGCCGCCAACTCGATCGCAAGGGGAATCCCGTCCAGATGATAGCAAATCGAAGCCGCGCACTTCACGTTTTGATCCGTCAGGGCGAAATCCGACTTCGCCGCTACTGCTCGCTCCACGAAAAGACGAACTGACTCGTACTTCGAGAGACTTTCCGGAGTGTAGGTCTGCGAGAGTTGCGGAAGCGAAAGGGAGGGCGCTCGATAGGAGCTTTCTCCCGCAATGCCGAGCGGTTCCCGACTGCTCGCCAGCACTTTGAGCTTCGAGCAGGACTTCAGGAGAGCGTCCGCGAGGCGAGAAGCGCCCTCCAAAAGATGCTCGCAGTTGTCCAGAATCAGCAGTACGCACTTATCTTTGAGGGCTGTTACGAGGGTTTGCGTAAGCGCTTCGCCTGAGGCTTCACGTATTCCCAGCGCTTCGGAGACGGTTTGCGGCACAAGAGAGGGATCGGAGACGGGAGCCAACTCGACAAACCAGACGCCGTCCGGGAAGGAAAGGAGTTCGTCTGCAGCCGTTTGAAGCGACAGTCGCGTCTTGCCGCAGCCGCCCGCCCCGATGATCGTGAGCAGTCGCGTCGTCGCAAGTTTCCCCTTGATTTCAGCGATCTCCTTCTCCCGCCCGATAAACGACGTAGTCTGCACCGGAAGATTGTTCGTCAGGAAAATTGTCGCCTCCGGAGTTGCAAGCGGAGCGGATATTGAGGGGTTGAGGGCGTTCCGGAGGGCTTCGCGCACAACGGAAGCGGAGGGATATCTGTCTGAAGGATTCTTCGCCAACAGACGCGCAACAATCGCGCTCAATCCTTCCGGGACGCTTCCGTGAAGCGGTTCCGGCTGTCTGTTCTGTATCGCCAGGATAAGCGCCATCATGTCCGCTTCGGGAAAGGGAGAGGCGTCTGCGAGCAGTTCGTATAAGACGACGCCGACCGCCCAGAGATCGGAAGCGACCGAGTAGAAGCCGGAAAAAGTTTCAGGAGCCATATAGCGCGGCGTGCCGGAGATATGATCGGTGTGCGCGACGCTCTTGAGGATGCGCGCCAACCCGAAGTCGGTGAGGCGGGGAATGCCGTCTTGCAACATCACATTGTCCGGCTTCATGTCTCTGTGGGTGAGCTTGCACCGGTGGAGATAGTCCAGTCCGGCGAGAATTCCGTTGGCGATAGCGACCGTCTCTTGAAGTTGAAGCTCATTCAATTCCATACGATCGGGGAGCGCGTCGGAAGGAGCGGGCGAACGTTGCAGATCGTTCAGCACGAGGGGAGCAGGTTGAGTGTCTTCGCTTGACTGCGCGGTTGTTTCGTTGCGAGTCGATTGACGCCGCGCTCTCATCCAATCGAGCAGGCTTCCTCCCGCGACGAATTCGCTTGCAATGATTACCTGTCCGTCATAAACCTCAGCATCGAGAACGGGCACGATATTCGGGTGTCCGCTCGCTCTTAACCATAGTTCCGCCTCTTGCCGAACCGCCGCAATGTCCGTCTCCGCAATGAGCGGCATCTTCAGAGCGACCTGCATAGTCAGGAGGGTAGAGCGCCTCTCCGCCAACCAAACTTCACCCGCGCCCCCTCTTCCGAGGATTCTGATAAGCGTGTAAGGACCTATTTTGTCGTTTGGATGAAGCATTCGGAAGTCCTGTGGCTGTCTTTACTGCGATTGGTCGCTTGGATCAATTTTTAAATTCGCCTCTAAGATCATCTTCTCCTTCTGCTCTCGGGGGGCGATGCGGCATTCGGGCAGAACTGTAGCAATTTGAAATGCGTTCAGGTTGCAATCATTTAGAGTATTGTCGGACAAATCATCTGTTGAGCGAATTTGGAAACGCGACTCTTTGCGTTTCTACGGGCAGGAAAATCTCCTTTTGTAGAAGAAAGTAGCATCTATCAAACATTTGAGTATGGTGAGGGATCGATTATGGAAGCAAACCTCCTTGCATTAAAGAATATCCCGCTTTTGAAGTCGCTTTCGGAAGACGAATTGAAAGCGATGTTCCCGATTCTGGAACTTGTGAAACGCAAAAAAACCGAGATCGTTTTTAAACAAATGGAGAAAGGGGATGCTCTCTATTTAATATTGCAAGGAAAGGTGAAGTTCACCTATGTGCATATCACAGGCCAAATCGACATTTTCGAGGAGGTCGGAGCGGGCAAATTCTTTGGAGAAGTCGGAGCCCTCTCATCTGAAGGGTTGAGAACGGCGACCGCGGAGGTTACGCAAGACCTGACAGCCTATAAACTGAAGCGCAAAGACCTTGAGAACTTTCTGAAAAGTCATCCTGCGGCGGCGATGCACCTGTTGAATGGAATGGCGGATAGACTGCGAAGGTCGGGGCGCCAACTGCAGCACTCCCCTGTCATCAACTTCAATAAGACAATGAGCGAGAGCCTGACGGCGCGCGACAAAACGGCTAAATGGGTGGCGCAGTTCGCTGGAAGCGTGCCTTTCCTCCTTCTCCACGCCATCGTCTATACAATTTGGATCGTTGTAGGCGTGTTGCAAGGCGAGAAGGGCTTCGATCCCTATCCCTTTCACCTGCTAGCGCTTGTCATTGGCATAGAAGCCCTCGTTCTCTCCTGCTTCGTGCTGATGAATCAGTTTCGAGAGGACAAAGCTGCTGACAAACGAAACGATCATGAGTATGCGGTGAATGTGGCTGCCGACCAAAAGGTGGATGCTTTGCACACGAAATTTGAAGAGCTTTCTTATCAACTTACGAAGTCTCCCGCGGAAAGAGAGACGACTGTCGCCTCAACCGAAGTCACTAATGTACCATAGGAGGCTCCGAGATCGTCGCCGGGGGTTGAATGGCCCCGGCTTGAAAAACGAAGCGTTCTGGTGACGGCGAGAGCGCCGGAGGCGGCTTTATTCACTGCATCGTTGCAAATCGTCACGACGGGCAGAGCTTTTCCGCTATAGCGCCTTCGGCGGGAAGCCCTCATCCCCCCAACCCCCTTCTCCCGCGCTGCGGGAGAAGGGGGAGTAAGAGACAAGCGAATCGTCGCATCGGGCAGAGCCTTTTTTAGATGCGCCATCGGCGGAAGCGTTTTTTGGACATAGCTGTGCGGGACCTTCAAACTTGACGCAAATAGACTGGTTTTTGAGACCTCGGAATCCTGCGTCTGCAGGACGCCAATTTTTGTGCCGGGCGTTTTCATTTCAACACCCGGCTAAGAATAGAGCGCTTCCAAACCCCGACAGCCCGAACCTTGAATCTCGCGAAAAGTGTGTTTTAATTTCAACACCCCGGACATTTCGTCCTACGGAGTGCGTAACATGAGCAACTAACTATCCGCCCGCAATCGCGCCCAGAATAATGAGAGTCTCTTCTCCATTTGCGACGACTTCGGGGAGCGGTGCGTCAAGGGGATCGTTGGAGAGGTCTTCTTTGCAGGCGAAGAACCGGAGCCAGGGACGGCGCTTTTCCGCCCCGTGGTCGCGAATCGTGCCGCGAAGGGCCGGGTAGGCGACTTCGAGCGCGTCTATGACGGATCGCATCGAAGCAGCGCCTTCCACCGTCAACTCGACCTCTCCCTCCACGCGAGCGAGAGTCCTCAAATGCGCCGGGAGAGCCACTCGGATCATGGCAACGTCTGCGCCTCCACCGAGAGAACGCCCGGCAGGTCGCGAACGATCGCAGTCCAGTTGTCGCCGGAGTCGGAAGAAGCGTAGACCTGTCCGCCCGTCGTGCCGAAATAGACCCCGCAGGAGTCTAATTTGTCAACCGACATCGCGTCTCGCAAGACGTTCACGTAGCAGTCGCTCTGCGGCAAGCCGTTCGTCAGCGCCTCCCACTCGTTACCGCCCGTTTTGCTTCGATAGACTCTCAATTTGCCTTCCGGCGGGATGTGATGTTGGTCGCTCAAGATCGGAACGACGTAGATCGTCTCAGGCTCATGCGCGTGAACGTCTATCGGAAAACCAAAGTCGCTCGGCAGGTTGCCGCTCACCTCATGCCAATTGTCGCCG
>JAYVOT010000772.1:0-4371 GCA_043757795.1 Chthonomonadaceae bacterium
GAGGTTTCCCAAAATTGAGAGCGACAGGGGGGCAAATCGCGCAAAACGTCCGAATAAATCTCCCTTTCAAACCCCGGCATGAACCAGAAGGTAGGGAACGTGTGAATAAAAAAGAAACTGACTGCCTTCCTGTGGGTTGGGTTGAAACTGATCTGCAGAATGCTTGTGAAATAATTCAAGGACAGTCTCCACCAGGCGATACTTACAATACTGCCGGAAAGGGACTCCCATTTTTTCAAGGCAAAACCGAGTTTGGAGCCTTGTATCCAACACCTGCAAAATGGTGTACATCTCCAACCAAAATTTCCCACCCTTATGATATTCTTCTGTCAATTCGAGCTCCAGTTGGTCCAACAAATGTAAATCTTTCTGAAGCTTGCATTGGTCGTGGACTTGCTGCCATTCGACCATCAGGAAGTGTTCCGTACAGTTATATTTTATACGTGTTGAGATGCACAAAAAGAGTATTAGTTGAGCAGGCTACTGGAACAACATTCGAGGCAGTAAGTGGAGCGGATTTAAGGTCACACCGAGTACCAATCGCGCCCCTTCCCGAACAACACCGGATCGTTGAGGAGATCGAGAAGCAGTTCTCCCGACTTGACGCCGCCGTCGCCGCCCTGAAGCGCGTGAAAGCCAACCTGAAACGCTATCGAGCTTCCCTGTTGAAAGCCGCCTGCGAGGGTAGGCTGGTTCCGAATGAAGCCGAACTCGCGCGAAAAGAGGGGCGGGAGTACGAACCCGCCGATGCCCTGCTCAAGCGAATCCTGGTCGAACGCCGCACCCGATGGGAGGCGGATCAGTTGGCGAAGATGACGGCGCAGGGGCGTCCGCCCCTCAACAACGCCTGGAAAACGAAGTATCAGGAGCCTGCTGCGCCGGACGTTTCCGGGTTGTCGGAACTGCCGGAGGGATGGCGCTGGGCCTCACTTTTACAAAGCGCTTTTCGGATTACTGATGGAACACACCAACCACCAAAGTTCGTCTCTGAAGGTATACCTTTTCTGTTTATAAAGCACATTATAAAAGGATATATCTCATTTACAGATACAAATTATGTATCGAGAAAGACTTACGAGGAGTTGAACAATCGATGCCCAGTTGGAATAGGAGATATTTTATATTCAGCTGTGGGTTCTTATGGTGTGGCAGTACCTGTTAATACGTTGTTTCCATTTACCTTTCAAAGACATATTGCACACATAAAACCATCTAAAATTATAAATCAAAACTATTTAGTTTATGTATTAAATTCTGAGATTGGCTTGTCTCAAGCACATCGATTTGCTAGAGGAGTTGCTCAAAAAACAGTTGCTCTTGGCGACTTATCGAGATTTGTAATTCCCCTTCCACCCCTTGCAGAGCAAGAGCGAATCGTCGCGGAGGTGGAGAGACGGCTCTCCATTGTCGAAGGAGTAGAGGCGAGCGTTAACGCTGACCTCAAACGCGCTGAGCGGTTGCGACAATCCATCCTGCAGCGCGCTTTCTCCGGCAAGCTCGTGCCGCAAGACCCGAATGACGAACCCGCAAGCGTCCTGTTGGAGCGCATTCGTGCGGAGAGGGAAGCTGCGGCAAAAGAAAAACGGCAAAAAGTAAAAAAGACGAATCCTTTGCAGGCTAAGAAGAGTCAAAAGACTTTGGGTATGGCAGAATAGATCAGGAAACCGATTTACGGGAGGTGCAGCATGATTAAACACACGATAAGGTTGCAAGGAAAGTCTGCGAAGGGCGATAGAATCTCTTTCCGGGCGTTGCAACGAATTGCAGAGGTATTGACTGAAGCCTCGCAACGCGCTCTACGCTTGCGAGTGGAAAACCGTAGCAACCTGCACAACCTGCCTGGTTGGATGGAGGAAGCAACCGAAATACAATTTTTGGGAATCAGCAAGGGATCGACAATATTGCAGTGTGAAATTCCATCCTTAGGAGAAGCTGCGCCGGGCAGGTTTGATCAAATTGCGCTTTTTGAGAAGGAGCCGCTCAAACAAAAATCCGCCTTATCTCTCCTGGAAGAAACCCTACGCGACGCATCCGCCGGGGATAAGCAGAGCGATATGCTCGACAGGAACACGCTTAATTCCGTCGTCAGGTTCCGGGAAATTTTGACTACTGGTTTCGAGTCGCTTACGATAGATGGAAGCGCAGAGAACGCCCCAAAAGTGGACGTAACGGAGACGATGTTGAGCCGGGTGAAGATGCTTCGAGATGAGGCTCCCCCTTCCCAACGGGTTGTAATTTCTGGAACTCTGGACGAACTAAAAGGCAGCAAGCAGGCTTTTCTGTTAAAACTAAAAAATGGACAAACGTTACGTGGGCAGCTTCCTCCGAAAGACCCCCGGAGCTACAAAGACCTCTTCAATGAGTTTGTGGTCGTGGATGGCGAAGCGCATTACAGACTATCAGGAAAAATCTCCTCGATTTCCGCTACAAACATTCAGATTGCTTCGGAACGAGACAGAGCCTTTGAGAATCTTCCTCGTGCCCGACCTCGTTCGCTGGACGCAATGCAACCTAAAATATTGCCTGCACTCGGCACGAATGGAATGTCGAATGTCTTCGGCAAATTCAAAGTAGATGATAGCGACGAAGAGATAATGCTAACTTTGAAGAGAATGGGATAACTGAATGGCGTCTTCGATTGAAGTTAGATATGTTCTTGACACAGGAATTTTATTTCCTTTCATACGACAAAATCCACTAGGGGTTTGGCTGGAAGAGACGTATCGACTAACTAGCTCCTCGTCCATACCGTTGATTTCAATTGTAACCGTGGGCGAACTTCGCTCTCTATCACTACAACGAAAGTGGGGCCCTTTGAAACTGAAGCAACTTGATCAATTGCTAAATCAGTTTGTAATAATCAATCTTGATTACCCTAATCTGATTGAAAACTATGCTCTGATTGATGATTACAGTATACGAAGAGGGGCGAATATGGGGAAGAATGACATTTGGATCGCCGCCACCGCCGCCACGACAGGAACCCACCTGCTCACTTCAGACAAGGATTTCGATCATTTGCCTCCAGACAAATTCTTTCCCAGAGACTACATTGACCCAACTACAAAATAGACAACCGCAAAACGCCGCTACTTCCGCACAGCTGGTGCAGAAGCTCTGGAACTACTGCAACGTCCTGCGCGACGCCGGACTCTCATATGGCGATTATCTGCAACAGCTAACCAACCTGTTGTTTCTCAAAATGGCGCACGAGCGCACCCTGCCGCCCTGGAACAAAACCTCCATCGTTCCGGCGGACTACGACTGGCCCTCGCTACTGGAGAGAAGCGGCGACGATCTTGAAATTCACTACCGGCATCTTTTGGAAGAGTTGGGGAAGAAGCCGGGAATGCTCGGGGTCATCTTTCGCAAAGCTCAAAACAAGATCGAAAACCCTGCGATGCTCCAACGCCTCATCAGAGACCTCATCGACAAAGAGCAGTGGATCACGCTGGACGCGGACATCAAGGGGGACGCCTACGAAGGGTTGCTGGAGAAAAACGCGCAAGATACGAAGAGCGGAGCGGGGCAGTACTTCACGCCTCGGCCACTCATTCAAGCGATGACGGAGGTGATGCGCCCCGCCCCCGGGCAGACGATTTGCGATCCTGCGGCGGGAACGGGCGGCTTTTTATTGGCGGCGCATGACTACGTATCAATCCAACATTCGCTTGACCGAGACGAGAAGAAGCATCTCAAACTCAATGCGTTGCACGGTTGGGAGATCGTTCCAAACACGGCGAGGCTGTGCGCCATGAACTTTCTACTCCATGAGATCGGCGGAGACGACTGCCCGATTCGTGTGGAAGACGCGCTAGCCAACCCGCCAAGCGAGCGCTTTGACATGGTGCTGACGAACCCGCCCTTTGGCAAAAAAAGCAGCAACGCCATAACGAACGACGCAGGCGAGCAAGAACGCGAAAACGAGACTTATCAACGCCCTGACTTTTGGGTTACGACAAGCAACAAGCAACTCAATTTCGTTCAACATATCAAATCGATCTTGAAGCAACAGGGACGAGCGGCCGTCGTCGTGCCGGACAACGTACTTTTCGAGGGCGGCGCAGGCGAAACCTTGCGACGAAAGCTCTTGCACGAATGCGACGTTCATACCCTCCTGCGCCTGCCCACAGGCATCTTCTACGCACAGGGAGTGAAGGCGAATGTCCTCTTTTTCGACAAAAAACCGGCGAGCGAAACGCCCTGGACGAAGACTCTCTGGGTGTATGATTTCCGAACCAACAAGAGCTTCACCCTGAAGACGAACCCGCTCAAACGCGGCGAACTGGATGAGTTCGTCGCGCTCTTTCGACCGAAAAACCGACACGTCCGCACTTCTGACTGGAGTCCGGAGTCGCCTGATGGCAGATG
>JAYVOT010000773.1:0-4365 GCA_043757795.1 Chthonomonadaceae bacterium
GAATTGAAAACGCCGTCCGAGGGAATGAGAGCGCCTCGAAAACGAACAGTGACCTGCGGATCCAGTTTTCTGCCATACTCATCGAAGCGCATGGGAACCAACATCTCCACAGTCGCTATTCCCGTCTGTTTTTCGCCGCTCTTTCGGTCTCGCTTCATCATCGGTCGAATAATCGGATCAATGAGCAGGAAGCCGAGAGCGGTGATAATCCCCATCGCTAAGATTATAAAACGAACCCGCTTTTGCGTCGGAGAGATGGACTTATTCATAACTCTATTTTACCCTTTGCTCTCTCTTTTACGCTTAGCATCCTTCTCAACAACGGCTCTTTGAACCTTTTGCCTCGAATTGACGACAAAAGAGGTGAGGATATGCAGAACCCAATGGCGAAGATCGACGAAAAACAACTGATCGCGCGTATTCAAGCTGGAGACCGGAGAGCTTTTGAAGAGCTTCTGGATGCCTACGAGACTCGCGTCTATCGCCTTGCCCTCCGATTCACAGGCTCGATCCCTGACGCGGAGGACGTGACTCAAGAGATTTTTTTGGGCGTCCATAAAGGATTGGCGGCTTTCAGAGGGCAGTCCGCCCTCGGAACTTGGATCTACCGAGTCGCGATGAACCACTGCCTTGAGTTTCGTCGGAAACGAAAACTGGAACAGATTCCCTATGACGAGGAACTAACGCTCGCAACCTCCGATTGGCGGGCTGATCCGGTTCAGTCTGCGAACAAAGGCGAATTGAATGACAGAGTGTCGGCGGCTCTAAAAGAGCTATCGCCTCTACACCGCGACGTCATTGTCCTGCATGAGCTTCAGGGAATGACCTATCAGGAAGTCGCTATCGCTCTAAATGTGCCTGTCGGAACCGTTAAATCCCGACTCTCAAACGCTTTTCGCCGCTTGCGAGATCTTCTCGGCGGCTATGTTTATGAAGGAAGCGCAAACTTATGAGACCTGAACTCAAACTCTCAGGAACGCCCAAACGCAGCGAGTCCAAAAAGCCGATACTCTGCAGACTCGTGCTTGCAGACCTGAAAGCTTGCCTTGACCAGGAGCTTCCGGCTATCCGCAAGACGCTCGTGGTTCGTCATCTTCAGAGGTGTTCGGAGTGCGGAGAAGAGGCGGCGTGGCTACGGCGGCTTGGAGAGGATATGCAGGTTCTGGAACAGGCGGTCCCTCATGAAAGGCTTCGCGCTCGCATCCTTGCGAATCTGCCCGACGCGCCTGTGCGAGTGACGCTAAGTCGTCCAGCTCGTCCCATTTTGCTTCGCCTTGCTTTCAGCGGAGCGGCGGCCGGTCTAGCGATGGGAGTCTGCTTCGCCCTGTTGTTGCATAAAACGGAAGGCGACAAAAAACATCTTCAAATCGCAATCATTCAATCAAAAAAGCCGAACGAACACGTTGCAGTCCAACCCAATACTACGATTTCAAAAGAGAACCCGACATCAACCCCGGGCGCTGATCCTTCTCTCCGACTTCCTGACGATCCCTTGACGATCGCGGCGGACGCCATCGTCGCGAAGCAGGAGGCGGAGCGAACGCAAAAGGATCTGGCACTGTCCGCCTCTCACCGCAATGCAATTAAGAAATTGGCGGAGGGAGGAGCGCCGCCGAAGACTTTAGAACAAGTCGAGGGTCAAAAAACGTTGATCTTTGCCGTGTCGGATCGAAATTCCGCTCAAGCGAACCTTATAAAATGGGCGCAGGAAGCAGGCGGCTATGTCGCTTCGCCTCTGACAAGCTCTTCTAGTTCCGCCGCTGGTTTCCCTCGCGTGCGCGAAGTGGCTCCTTCCGTTATGGGCGCAACCGCTCCCGCTTCCGAAATTCCGGCGCAAGCGAATCGCGAACGTACCTTGTTGGCGTTGAGGATTCCTAAAAAGAGCCTTGCGTCTCTCCCCGCCTTCATGAAGAAACTGGACGCGCCTGTCGCAGGCAAGAGAACACAGAAGGAAAAATCGGTTGCTGACGCTTCTCGATTCGCTCAGGCTCCCAGGTCGACTCCCCTTGACGTTCTGCATCTTTCAGATCAACAATCTTCCCGCGACAACAGCTTGCTCGTGACAGTTATGATCGAACTGCAGGAAATTCATCGGGAACGGTGAACCGGAAGTGCGACTCCGGGTTGTCAACCAATTAGAAATACTGTCTCTTTGAGCGAAAGTAAATTGAAGCAGGATCAATTATTTTGATTGATCCTGCTTTTTCGTCTTGGAAGTTTGATAGCTCACATTGACAGCTTTAATATAAGTTGACAGCCTTTGACTTGACTGTCATAATCACAAAAATTATACTGCGAAAGTTTTGGATTCGCCCGCAAGCGTTCGTTTAGAGGAGATAAAATGAGATTAATATCGATTAGGTTCGCTGAATTCGAAGGCGATGCTCAGGAATGGACACTTGATGGTCTAACCTTTGGCCCCACTAATCTGATTGTAGGGAAAAACGCTACTGGAAAGAGTCGTTCACTCAATATTATCAGCGCGCTTTCCAGACTTCTAGCCGGATTACAGTCGCCAGGGATTTCTGCTAAATATGAAGTTGTTTTCACTGACGGCGAAAACACTTTAAAATATAATCTGAATATCGAACAGTATGAAGTAATAGAAGAAAAATTGTTCGTGAATGGTCAAGTCAAACTTGATCGAGCCAAGGGTGGCATAGGCGTTATTTGGGCTGCAGAAATGAATCGTATGTATAAATTCCAAACTCCTCCAGGAGAGTTGGCAGCCTTCGCACGCAGAGATAGCATTCAACACCCTTTTTTGGAGCCTCTTCATGCATGGGGGGCCTCCTTACGACATTTCTATTTTGGGTCCCAACTGGGGAAAGACCAGGTCGTAGTTTATCCGGATCAAGGAGGTAGACAACCTGACGATAGGAATCCAAATGAAGTCGTTGGTCTCTTCGGACAGGCGATTATAGAGTTTGCAGATGAATTTGAGCGAACAGTTATTGATGATATGTCGAATATTGGTTACGAAATCGATAAAATCGAACTGGGGCAACCTACTTCCTTTCGTTGGACAGGAGGATCGATGCCGCTTGGGTTTGTCACTCTCAATGTCAAGGAAAAAAATCTGAAAGGTATAACAGATCAAATACATATGTCTCAAGGCATGTTCCGTGCGCTCTCGATCCTCATTCAAGTCAACTATTCGCAATTCGCCAAAAAATCGGATTGCATTTTGATCGATGATATCGGCGAAGGGCTAGATTTTGATCGATCCTGTTGCTTGATAAACGTTTTGAGGGAAAAAGCGATTAAAAGCCGTATGCAGTTAATTCTCTCTACAAATGATCGATTCGTCATGAATCAAGTTCCTCTCGAAGAGTGGTCGGTCTTGCAACGCGATGGCAGCCATGTGAAAGTTCGGAACTATGAGAACTCCCGTGAAATTTTTGAAGAGTTTAAGTTTACCGGGCTGAGCAATTTCTCTTTTCTTGAGATGGACTTCATAAATGAGGCGACCAACGAGGAGATAGCCCCAAAATGAAGAAAATGGCGATCTTCGTAGAAGGCTATACCGAGGTCGTTTTTGTAATGAAGCTGATTATAGAAATTGCTGGGAATAGAGTAATGATAGAGCATAAAGAGTTGCGAGGCGGCGGTCGCAATCAACGAACAATGAAAATTTTATCACTGACTAAGCCGAAATCAGATCAGGTTTACTATGTGTTGATAGTCGACTGCGGCAGCGACGGGCAAGTTAAAACACGCATCTACGAGGAGTATCCTGCACTCGTGAAAGCAGGGTATTCGAGAATTCTCGGCATCAGAGACATTCGAGGAAAATTAACTCATGAAGATATCCCGAAACTGGAATCACATCTGCCAAAATACCTCAAAACCGTCCCAATTCAAGTTCAGTTCGTACTTGCGATCATGGAGACGGAAGCCTGGTTTCTGGCTGAGACAGACCACTATTCAAAAATCGACCCCTCAATCACCTTGAGCGAAATCAGAACAAAGTTAGGTTTCGATCCCGAAAATGACGACATGCAGCAGAGGTTGACTCCATCCGACGATTTGAACGACTGCTACGCAATTGGGGGCAAGACGTACTTAAAAGGGAAAAAACAGATTACTTTGGAAGCGCTCGATTTTGCCCGGATCTACCTTGAACTTCACGCTAAGTTCCCTTATTTGTCGCAACTTGTAAAGTCTATCGATGAGTTTCTGACGTAGGGTTGTCAAAGAGGTAAGTCGATTTTTACATTATCGTTGTCGCCTCGTAGTCCTCGTTTGTCGTGCTTTCGAGATGCAAAACGCAGAAAACTATGAGCAATAATATTTGGGAATTGCCTAACTTGAGTCGGGTTGGCTTCCATTTCTGAAAGAGTTCATTTTCCGATCGGGTAACAG
>JAYVOT010000774.1:0-4356 GCA_043757795.1 Chthonomonadaceae bacterium
ACTTCAGCCGAACGAATTCACGCCCGCCGCCGTCAAGGTCACCAATGTCAGCCCGCAGGGCGTGCCGCAGACCTCTTATGCGGTCGCGCAACTCATTAAGAAGGATCCGGAGCGCAAACCTTCTATCGGCGAAGTTAAATTTTTGTTGGAAAACGCTCTCATCGCCAAAAAGAATCCGGAGTGGGAGAAGCATTACCGCAATGTCCTGGCGGAATTCACAAACGTGGCTGACATCAAAATTACTGCTGAACGGTACAAATCGCTTGGCGAGTTGATCAAAGCTCAAGCGAAAGGAGAGCTTCAGACGCCTGTAGCGCCTCGCTCCGCCCCTGCGAACATTATGGGCGGCGGCGGCGCCACGCCCGCTCCGCCTCAACCGGGAAGCGCGACGGCCCCACCCACCGGCGTCGTCAAATAATGCTCTTCATGCAACTGCTCAGCTTTCTGCGACGAGGCTTCGCGTAATTCGGCTTTCAGTTGACATGCACTGCATCTTAATAGAAGATGAAGAGCCATTGGACAGGATGGGGAGGATCAACAGGATGAAGACGATTGAATTGGCGCTGTCTTATTGACTTCGCTACTTCAATCCTCGCATTTCATCATGTCGATCCTCCCCATCCTGTCCATTGAAGAACTTAAGGCTCTTCAGTTTCAAAACAGTCTTAATTTGGCAGACCTCAGATTTGCGGCAAGAAGATTCGCATTGTTCTTCAACCTGTCGGATTTTACGGTTTGCTACTAAGCGCGAAAGCGAGAGGGCGAATATGAAATCTGAGCATTGCTTTAAAATGAGTGTCCTGACACTCGCTCTAGCGCTTTCCTTCGGAATGCGCTTTCAGCAATTGGCCTTCGCACAAGCTCCCATTCTCAACCGGGGGAGCGTGAAGCTACCTCCAAGCAACGGAAACCGACTCTACAACCCTTATCATGTCGAGTTGAAAAGAACCTGGGATCTTGCTTTAAACGACCCTGTCAAGCTGATCGCGATCGGACCGGTAAGCGATGCAAAGCGAAGCAATCTTCTAATGCTCATCGCCGGCTCGCTTGCAACCGACACGCAACGCACAATTCGCGTGGCGCATTGGAACGACTCGCGATTTCTGACCGATTCCGAGCTTTCAGTGCAGTCCCTTGGGGTAGATACTCTCCTGCTTGGCAGGTTTCACTCCGGCGGAGGCGCGCCGTCCGTTCCGATTACCGGGCAGACAAAGACCTCGAAACAGAAAAAATCCGCTCTTTCAAAGAATCAGCAAGTTTTGACTAATGCCGGAGTGTATGCGTGGGCTGGGGAGAGTCTCTCCCGACTTTCAGCAGTTCCTCCGGATGTAAAATTAGGCATATCGCAGGAGGGGCGACTTGATCAGATGCTTGTGGGAGCCGGAGACGGGACAACCTCTTATGAGTTCATAAACGACGAACTCCGACCTTCCGCCGTCGAGCCTCTGGATGGCGGCGGCTTCGTTATAATGGGTATCGGCTCTCAGGAGTTCAATGGAGCGCAGAATATGACGCTGGGATTAAACATTCGTTATGCCCAATCTTTCTGGCGAGATCGCTACCACTGGATTATCGGAGTGATCAAAGGCGACGCGACCCCAACCCCCGATGCGCCGAACGCGACTTCGGGAGACCGAATCGTGATCTACACCCCCAAGTTCGCAGCAAGAGACAAGCAGTTCTGGGCGACTAAAATGGAAGAGATGGAAGAAGCGTGGAGAAGCGACCCGCTCCCCGGACGACTGCTGGATGTGCGGGTGGGAGACCCCAAGAACGAGGGCAAACCGGGCGTACTTATTCTGACCTCAGAAAACAAAGATAAAGATCGCCACCTCTACTTCTTCGCCATTTCTAAAACCGGATAATTTTCCGTTGTTGAAATTCGCGCGAGTTGCGAAAGAAGGGTTGAAGGCGGCTTTAGTCCGTCTCTGGAGTTAAGAAACTCTCTCTCATGCATATGGAATCAAGACTGCGAACTAGATACAAGCTTATAAACAGGCGTGCCGTTCTGACGGAAAGACCAGCAATTGGTCTGACTAATTGACAATTTTGCAGGAATAGAAGGGTTTGACTTGGTTTAATAGCGAGGCATGTCCTCGCTATTTTGGTTTTTGAATGCCTAAGAATCGAGCGAGGTTACACCTCAAACCGACAAGTCGTACCTCGTCGTCGTCAATCGTCCCTACGGGCAGATCCTTCGCAATAGCGCCTTCGGCGGAAAACGTTTTTGGACAAATCAACGCCCGACCTTAAATGTTGGCGCAAATAGTTGAATTTTTGTGATATTAGGAATCAAGCAAGTTGTAGCTAGCACATGGGGGTGCAATAGCGCGAAACTCCCATTTCTAAGAATCATAAGAATCCTTCACTTGAGGGCAAAGGCGGACTTCAAGTCCGCCCCGTTCGACCTATGCGTGGACGAGGATTTTCTGAGGGGCGCTATGCGTCGCCTTCTCAGGATTGTAGTACGGATACGCGCTGCTTTTAGGAGTTTGAGCGTGGAGCGAGTATTTTGCACGCACTTTGTAGCGGATCGTAACCGTTTCGCCCGCCTTCAATCGTGTGAGATAGAGGATTATCTGCCGTCCCGTTAGAGAATATTTGCTGATCTCTTTGCTCTCTACAGCGGACGTCAGCCCATCCGGAACCGCCTCGAATCCAGGGGGAATTCCCACGTCTATCAGGGGCATTTCGGCGTTGGATGAGGATCGATTTTTGATCGTCACTTTAACTCCGGCAAGGTCGTTCACTCTTAAAGTCGTTTTGTCGTACTCCACCTTCAGGGAAAGAGGTCCCGCTTCCTCAAAAAGGCGACCCTTCTGATCCCAGGGCAAATAGCATTTAGAAACGAGTTGATAGTTCAGAGAACTTTTGCCGTCGAAGCTCATTTCGATTTTCGCTTCGCCCTGAGTCAGGTGACTTGTGAGGTCTATCTGTCGCACGACGTCGCTGTTTTCTTTGGTCAGCTCGAACTTGCCGACTTCCTGTCCGTTCGCTTTGACTACGACCGTTCCCGTTTCAGCGCTCCCGTGCGCACTGGCAAAAAGCAACGCCTTCATCGCCCAGACCGTTCCTTGAGTGGTGTTCCAAGAGCCGTGCGGGTCCCTTGCGAGCGTCAGATAGGTGAGCGCCTTCTTGAGAAATCCGCCGTTGCGACCCCATTTTGCAAGAGCGAAAGCGGCAAGTCCTGTCGACTCGATGTCGGCTCCGCTCCCGTTTGCGCCTGTAAAAGTTTGGGTATCGCTCTTCCAGAACGCTTTCTCGCCCTCCTGTTTCGCGAGGTCAATCAAACGCTCCGCCACCTTTTGCGTCGAGTCGCTCTCTTTTTCGACCTTTGAGAGCAGATTTAATATGACAGCGAGCGTGTAAGCGTCCTTCGCCTCATTCAGATGTCTCTTCACATACTCGATCCCGCGTTGCAACGCGGAAGCGTCCGCCCCGCTCTCCGCCAACGCCCATGCGACATAGGCAGTGGAGCGCAACGCCCCGGTTTGCCGAGTGATGATCCCTTCCTCAATTCCATGCCCCGTTTCCAACCAGGAGCCGTCGGGCAACTGCTTCTGCAGCAACCACGATTGCACTCGTTTGATGAGAGCGCCGTCGATCTCATAGACTTTCGACATGTCGGCAAACTCAAGCAAGCCGTATGCCGTGAGAATCTGGTGAGCAGGCTCATTCCCGAACCAGGAGAACCCGCCTGATTTGCACTCGAAAGTGACGAGACGCTGATAACCCACGTTAATGTACTGCTCCGCCTTCAACTGAATCTCCGGCTTCACTTTCTTGACGCTCTTCAAATAGTCCAAGATCAGCACGTTGGGGTAGGTGGACGAGCTTGTCTGCTCGAAACAGCCGTTCGGCATCTGCAGGACGCCGTCCAAACCTTCGACAATCGTAGAAAAGGTTCCCGGATAGAGCTTCAGGAAGAGGCGGTTGCCGCCGACAACCGCGTTTGAAGGCGTCTTTACCACGTGATCGGCTCGCTTGTCCAGATTGCCGTTAACGACCGCGAGAGTCTCTCTTCCATGCGGGCGAACCGTGATCTCGCGCTTGATCGCATCTGAAAGACTGGAACCTCTGGCGGTTACCGTCAGTTGATGAACGCCAATGACAGAAGCTGAGATGGGATAGTAAACGACTTTAACTTCGTTCGGACCGAGTTCGATAGACTGTTGCGCCCCGCCTTCCAATTTGAACCAGGGCAACTCCTCTAAAGTAAGCGTCACTTTCTGAGCCGCGCTCAGATAGTTATAGACGGAGACGGGAATACGTAGCTGATCGTTTTGCGTGAGGGCGACCGGCAGATCGAGATCAACGAAGAACTCTTGAAACACGCGAATTGGAACCGTGTCGCTG
>JAYVOT010000775.1:0-4353 GCA_043757795.1 Chthonomonadaceae bacterium
CTCATTCCGAAACGATCCGTTGAACAGACCATCAGGACGCGCTTTTGCGAAAAATCAACCTGTCCGCTCGCCTGGAGGTTTGCCACAGTCTCACGTTCAAGCGTGTTTTTTAGCCCGCTTCCATCTGCATAAGGCGTAATTTTAGCGGGAGACATCAACTTGACTATCTCGGGAAGAACATATCTTTTTTCGCCGGAATAGACGTAAATGTCTGCGCCTCCGACTCCGAAGGCGTCGACTTTGCCGTCCATATCCGTCAAAATGGCTTGAAAACGTTTCATATCGCCGTCCGTACCAATGCGCGATATCTCAAAATCTTCATCGAAAAAGCGTGCGAGAACTCGCTTGTCCCGCTTTGAAGATCCGAGACTGATACTGACGACACGCTTCAAATTCGCCTCCGGAACTCATAAAAACGTCACGCAAAAAATTCTATACTCTCGTCCCTGGCAATTGAAAAAAAGTTTACACGGATACTGAGAATTTGGAGGATGGGTGCTTGAAAACCTATAAATCCTATTCATCCGAGTTCAAACTCTTTCTTCCATCATCCATTACGATTTTCGGTTCCAACAAAGCGGAAATTGGACGAAACTGATTAACTTATTGTAGACAAAATCGGAGGTCGAAGTCAAGTGGAGAGCCGGATGAGAAAATTCACGCACCAGGTCTCAAATCCTATCTTACGGTACAAATATTCTGCGGGACTTCCGCACTCAGTCACAAGATAAGTATCCGAGTTCCCAAGTTCCAGAGAGTCGGTGATAGCTCGACAAACTAGAGCGGCGGCGACTCCCCTCCGGCGAAATCCCTTTCGGGTGATTACGCTGTCGACCCGCCCAAGTCCTGATTTTGAGAAGAGACTGCAGCATCCCGCAGGGCTTCCATTGACGAACGCAAGATAAAGTGCGATGCCAGTCAAATTCGTTTCGTGCATTGCAACCTGGCGCCAGAGCGATTCCCATTCGGTTCCAATATCGTCCGAAACTGCCGTTTCAACCCAGAGCGTTTGTTCCGCTTCCATATCGGCGGAGATGTCGGAGATTCTAACTATCTCAATCCCGTATCCGGCGTGAGGTTCTAGCGACGTCGAGCAATTCCATCGCATCAGAACTCGTTCCGGTTGGGTTCGAATCAATCCAAAACCCTGAAGCGCTTCCAATAAACCTTGACTCTCGCCAATCGGATCGATGTCAATGACGGGTTTGAGACTTTTTTGATAGAAGTGCGCTAACGTCGCTTTCGCGACTTGGGTGGACCCTGAACCATCGTCTCGAACGCGAATTGCGCGATTCACATCGCCATAGTCCGGCAGAAGCGGGCAGGATAAATGCCAGGCGTAAGGTTGACGATCACAGGTAGCCAGCATTCCGAAATAGTCTGATTCGTGTTGAAGCAGAGCTTCGATTTCATTCTGCGAGAGTTCATTCGATTGTAAGTACATATTTCACCTACGTATTTTGAAGCGTCCATGTCACGCAAAGCCTTGACGTATCTTGCTTCCCGTCAAACTTTGCGGGTGAACAAGTAGAACGAGTAGGCGATCGGCGCCATGAAAGAGAGCATGACAAAAGACATGCATACTAGCCAATTTACTCCCATTAGTATCGCCAGAGTTGCGACGATTCCTGTTCCGGTGATGCTCCAGGCAGCGAAACGATGCGTTGCTATCCAATTCGCATCGCTTGAAAGCGTCCAGGGCGTTCGAATTCCCATCCAGTAGTTGCGCCTCACTTTGCCTAGCAAATTTCCGAGCGTCGCGAAGCTGAGAAACATTCCAACGAACATCCATTTTAAAATGTCGAAGTCTCTGTACAGCGTCGCTTGAATGATGACGAAAGGAAGATAGCCCATCAGGAAGTTGATGATCGCCATGATAGCGTTAAATGTCGGCAGAAACGGCTCGATGCTGAACTCTTTGGGTGAAACTTTCGGCAACCACAACATGAGCGCCAGCATTATAGGCATCGAAATTGGCATCAGCCAGAGAGTGAGACTTTTGGAACTAAACTTATCTGGCTCGCCCTTCCAGTCTCAGTGCGTAGGGACGACTTCCGGCAGTTTCGTATTGATGTAGAGGGAGTATGCGACTACGGCGACGATCAGAATGAGTTGCAAGATGACAGCAGTTTTCGTTTTCATTCGTTTGGCGGCTCCTTCGAGCTATCGAGGACGTGCGTTTCAGTGGAGAACTCAGGTTTAGGATCCTCATGATGTGTAAAAAGGTCGAGCATGATCGTCATGAGATCTTGGAAAACCGTCGTGTTCAGGGAATAGAATATCTGCTGACCCATGCGCCTCTGCGCGATCAGATCCGCTTGCTTGAGCGCATTGAAATGGTGTGACATGGAAGGAGCCGAGATAGTAAAGTGCTCCGAAATCTGTCCTGCAGTCAATTCCTTGTCTTTCAACAGATGAAGAATTTGTCTTCGCGTCGGGTCCGCAATCGCTTTGAAAATCAGGTCCATAGTGGATTTTCGGCAGGCTCGAGAGGGAAACGGAACAAAAGTTCCTGTGGATTTGAGTTCCGTTCCGCAATAATTTCAGCCTATCCTTTCAAATTCGATTTGATCCATGTCCTCAGTTTTGAAAACACGGCAGTATCTACATCGCCTGAAAAACCAGGGTCAGTCTTGTCCGTGACATGCTTCAGGTTGTGACTTGCATTTGGGACTATGAAGGTCTCATGTCGATCATTTCTACGAGCGTTGAGCGCTTTTGAAAGCGATGGCGCGTCTCGCTCAGCCGATATTTGCACGTCTTTTTCGCCTTGAATGATTAGAACGGGACCCGGAAACGCGCTTGCATCCCTGGTAGGCTCAAAGAGCAACTCGCTATGCAGAAATTTTCCGAGGTATGCGGGATACAGGGCAACAAGCCCTGCAGGTACGTTTGCCGGCACTTTACCGGACTGTTTGATAGCCGCGCATATCGAATCTTGTTTGTCCAAAAAAAACTTCGTTTGTTCCGGAGTAGCTTTCTGCGCTGCAAGCATACTGTTGATCTGCTCCCTCAGGATGACAGCGATATTTCTGCCGGGAGTCCCCATCAAAATGAGGGCGGCGGGTTTCTCCGAATTCATACCTGCGGCTCCCTGCAGAGCGAGCATTCCGCCTTCGCTGTGCCCAAGCAAGCCGGTTCGTTTAGGATCGACTTCAGGTTGCTTTCGTAAAAAGCGATAGCCTGCCATTGCGTCCTCGACAAAGTTCTCCCATGAACAGTACTCGCTCAATCCGGAAGGGTCTTTTGGGATCGAACTTCGCAGCGCACCCGTCACTCGTTTGTCAAAGCGGAGCGTCGCCACGCCATCTTTCGCAAGGGAAGCGGCAAGTTGTTTGAAGAGATCTGTTTTAATTCCCAGCGCTGAATTTCCGTCTCTATCTGTCGGGCCGCTCCCTGCTATCATGAGAAAAGCGGGATGCTTGCCGGGAGAGTTCGGAATCGTTAAGGTTCCCGCCAACCGTACGCCCTGCGCGCCGGTAAAAGTCACTTCTCTCTCGGCGTAAACTGCATTTTTTTGCGCAAATGCCGCAAACGGCGATACAAGCGAACTGATAGCGAGCGTAAAAGCGATGAATTGAGAAACCGCATTTTTTCGTTTTGAAGGCATGTCGTACAACTCCCTTGCCAAAATTAGATAATTAGTCAATTATCTAATTATATTCTACCAAGCTTTTTTTGTCAAGGTTTCAAACTATTTGGGGGACATAAAAAATGAGGAGCTTTCGCTCCCCAAAAAGAAAAAAATTAGCCAGAATGAGAGAGGACACCATAGAACCATTGCAACTCTGTGATGTTCTCCATTGAAAGATGAGATATTCGACCAGGTCGATTATCGCAATCTTACTACTTTATTACGTCTTTCACATTATATTAGTTCCAAATGATATGATTTGCGAGTAAATGAGCTTGATGTACTTTGAAAAATCGTGCATACTTCTCAAAAAAACAATGAGAATGTTCGGAGGTCAGAAGAAATATTATTGGATACTATCTGAAGGCATACGCCGCAACTTTGCAAGGATAAGAATTGTATTTCTCGAAATTCGGAACGTCCATCAGGCACAAAGCGTTTACAAGAAAACAAAAAAATTGCCCTCCCCAACTGAAAAGGTCAGGGGAAGGCAATGAGGTGGAAAGCAGGTCTATTTGAGCATCCAGGTGGTATTGGCATCGTTGGGAATGATGTCCGCGTTCGTAATCGGTTTCTCGCCATTGACCTGAGCGAGATTGATCTTGTACGTAATTCGGATCAATCGAAGCGACTGTTTGGGTTCGAAAGGATACGTGAAGCCATCCCACACAGGTCCTTCGCCTCCTAATCCTTCAATCATTTTCGTGCCTAGCGTCTCA
>JAYVOT010000776.1:0-4351 GCA_043757795.1 Chthonomonadaceae bacterium
CGATCATCGGACAGCAGTTCGAACGATATCAATTCTCGTTCCACCCGGACGAAACTGGAACTCTTGAAGTGGCGTCTTTCAAAAAAGACAGTGAAACGCAAACGGGCATCCCAAGATCGGAACCATTTAAATGGTCTGTTTCAGAAGGTTCTCAACGCATCACGCTCGGCGCTCATATCTACACCTGGTCTATCCAAAAGCTCGAAGGCGCCAGCCAATTAACTCTGAAGGGAGACAACGGAAAGACCTACGTACTCTTCCGAAACTGACGCTTTCGTCGATCTCTTTCGAACTAAACGCCGCCGAGAATTCAGAATTGATTTTTCTGATTTCTCGGCGGAGATTTATTAACTCATGTTGCACAGCTGACGGCGGACTGAAAGCTGCGACCGGATTTGAAAAACTTCCTGATAAGGTTGAGTGAGAATTTCGATGATTGCCGAATCCGCGCAGGCGCTATAGCCTTACGGCAAGACAGATTTCAGTCTCTTTCAAAATCGATATGTCCGCTTTCAGGATCGGCATGAACCAGGCGAACACGCAGTTTATCCCCCACGTCGAAGCCCTCTTCTCCTCGAATCAGTTTGCCTTCAACAGGAGGATGGTTCACTCGGATAAAGGTCCCCTTGTTCGCTTTTCCAGTCACTACCGCCTCAAAACGCTCGCCTATTCGATCACGCATCCAAACGGCGAACGTCACTTTTCGCATCGTTCTCTCAACGACTCTCGCTGCGTTCTCTCTTTCCGTGCATCTTGTCGCGATAGCGGACAACTCTTCTTCAGTATACGGGTGCGGGAGATTCGCCAGGGCGGATTTCAATGAGCGTTGTACGGCCACATCTGCAAAACGACGATTCGGGGCGGTTGAGTGCGTGTATGAATATGCCGCCAATCCGAAATGCCCGGCATGATCCTCTTTGGAACGAACCAGAACATACTCGCCGGGACCCATCAGCTTCACAATAGAGAGCGATAGTTCAGGAAAACCGCCGGGGTCGGCTTTTTTTCTTTCCGCAAGGAAGATCGAGAGAGGTTTCGGATCAGGGATTTCCGGCAATGCAACGCCCAATTTCGCTGCGATCTCGCGCATTCTATCCCATCTCCTCGGCGAACGAACGACCCGTTGCAACGATGGAATGCTTTTCGTCTCCAGAAAAGCCGCCATTGCGGAGTTGGCGGCGATCATGAAATTTTCGATCATGAGCCTTGCAGGGTTTTTTTGTTGCACCTCGACACGAACGACTTTGCCGTTCTCAACGATAGGCAACGCCTCTACTGTCTCGAACTCCAACGCCCCTTCACTCGCTCGTCTCTGACGAATGAGCCTCGCCGCCTCGTTCTGCAAGCGAATCTGCTCTTCCATTCCTTCCACTTTCGATACTCGATCAGGCGTAGGAGCTTTTCCATCCAGCCAATCGCCCGTCTCTTCGTATGCCAACTGCGCATAATTTCGCGTCCAGGCGCGATAGAAAGCGCTGTTGACCGTCTCTCCGGACGCACCGATTTCAATCTCCGTGACCATCGTCAAGCGATCAACATCCTGCAAAAGGGAGGTTCGATCCGTTGAAAGCGACTCAGGAAGCATCGGGAAGATTACCGCTCCAGTGTAAACGGTCATTGCATTTGCGAACGCGTGATCGTCTAGAGCGGAGCGCTCAGGAACGACGGCGTCGACATCCGCGATCCCGATCATCAGCCGGATATTCCCGTTCGCCAACCTTTCCGCGACCTCGACTTGATCCAGGTCTCGCGAGGTGCGATTGTCTATGGAAGACCAGAGCAACATGCGAAGGTCTCGAATCACTCCGTCCGTCGTCTCCGGGACGACATTTCCCGCTTCGATCTGCGCCAGTTGCGAAAGCGAGTCGGCTGGTAGTTCGGGTTGAAATCCCTCCTCAATCATCTCTTTCTTCGCACGAGCGACAAAGTCAAACTCGCGTCCGCCAGACTCTGGACTCATTATTTCTTCACCTCTTCATGTTGATTAACTTGTTTGAAAAAAATATCCTTCCGGCATTTGGAAGGATATTGATTAATGTTGAACCGTTGTCGGCAAGATTATCTTGAATGACTGAAATGCAAATTGAGATTATTGTAATCATTCCCAATTCTTTGCGGAGAGAAGCCTTCCGAAAGCAAAGACTGCATCGGGTTTTGAAACACGGGTTTGAGAGAAAGACGAACAGGTCCCACAGGTCGCACGAGATAGTGATTCGACTCCCAGTTTCTCGCGCCTTCCTTCAAATCGGATCCTTGAAGGACCGCATCTTTAGTTAGATCCGCTTTAGACCAGTTCATTCGTTGCGTCTCTTCAGAAGGCTGTTGAGGTCTGGAGATATGAAAGATTACGAAGGCGGTCAGCCCGAAGCCGAGGCCGATCATAGGCGGCGCTATCGCGGAGCCTGTGAGGCGCTGCATTGCGCCAAACCATGCGACCACTCGATTCGCGGGCTGTTTGCTCTCTTCTTCTTCCACTCTTTGAATGATGACAGTGGGGAGAGTTTGTCCCGCGTCATGGATTCTCAGACCGGATAAGATCCTCTTCATCTGCAACAGTTCTTCGTACTCTTCCTTGCATTCGGAGCAGAGTTGGAGGTGCGTTCGCACCTGACGATGTTCCACTCCCGGCAGTTCTCCGTCCATGTAGGCGGATAGGAATTGACATGCTTTGTGACAGTTCACGCCTGTTCTCCTGATAAGTAATTCATTTTCATTTTCGGATTGGTCTCGTAAGCGCCGTGCATTTTTTGCGCTTGCGCTTGCTGAATCTTAAGCCTGAGCAGTTTGCGCCCTCTATGCAATCTGGATCGTACCGTTCCTATGGAACAGTTCATCGTTTCAGCGATCTCTTCGTAGGACAGCCCTTCTATGTCGGCGAAAATGACTGCGATTCGAAACTCTTCCGGTAAAGCGTTGAGCGCGTTTTGCAAGTACTCTTCTAAAGCGTCGTTTAGCAGGAGTTGTTCCGGATTGGATTCGATGTCAGGGATTTCAAGCAGAATTTCAGAGTCGCCGCCGAAGCCGAGGTTGAGAGGTTGGTCGAGAGATTGGGTTTTAAGTCGAGGTCGTTTGCGAAGTTCGTCTATGAAGACGCGGGACATGATGCGATAGAGCCAGTTTTCAAAAGGGAGCGAGCGATCATATCGCCCAAAAAAGCGGAAAGCGCGAAGGAAAGACTCCTGAGTGAGATCTTCGGCGTCGGCGTGATTGCCTGTTAATCGGAAAGCGACGTTGTACGCCTGCCGATGACACCGATTGACGAGAGTGTCAAACTCTCTTCGATCATTTTTCAGTACGCCTGTAAAAATTTTGGCGAAGTCCATGCTTTTGCCTCCTATCAAAAAATACGGGTTAGACCGCGAAGTAAGTTCCCGGTTTATGACAATCGTATGAATATTTAGAGATCCGTGCGACGCAGAGACGGAATTTCTTCCGAACTTGAATCTGAGACGCGATTCGTGATACAATCTGAAATCGACTTGGATCAGGACAAAGAATGCTTCATATTTCGTCGGGGATGCGACTGGCGCTCGTAGGTTTGATAGCGATCGGAACGATTGCAGGACTGTTTTCCGCCTACAAACGGTTTCACGTCGAGGCGGGCAACAGGCGCGTCGAGATTGCACTGGAGTGGCAGGAGGTCTCTCTGCTTGCGCAGACCGCTCATCGCCCCATTGAAGACGTTCTGGCTCAATTCAAAAAATCACATGCCTCCACGCTTGTGCTGCTTGAAGACACTCTAAATTCGCTCGAGCAATCCGGTTATCTTCACCCCAACCGCCCTGAAATAAAATCTACGGTTTCCCACTGCATCGTCGATGTACCGGATTCGGAGATGTTCGATAGAATCTACGCTGCTTTGACGTTGCGCGGGTTGAAGCCGTACTCGCTTGGAAGTTCCGAATCGAACCCTTCTTTAATCGATGATAGACCGCAAACGCCGCTGAGAACCGTATTCCGAACTGTTTCATCCTCGCCGGTCTCCTCGACGAAGCTATTTTACGTGAATGCAGACTATTCAGCTCTCAGAACAGTCGGGATCGGACTTTCGCCGGAAGCGCTCATCGTCGCAAAAAAAGCAGGCTATCGAATCGCCGGGCGCATCGGCAATTCTTCTGGAATCAATGAAACGGCGACTTTCGATCTGTTGAAGGCTCTGTACGACCAGGGAGTTTCGACGGTGATTTTCACCGGAGACGAGGTTCTAGGCTATCGCGGACTTGAGAAACAGGTCGCTTCGCTCTTAAAACCAGACTTGGAAACAGGACAGAATCCCTTCCCGGGAATGGCGTACGGAGAGGTGGAGTTTGGGAAGCAGAAGGGCGATGAGAAGCTTAGCGTCGCCTTGAAT